>JBGSUA010000079.1:0-9787 GCA_041753575.1 Desulfatiglandaceae bacterium | reverse complement strand
GAAAACGGCTTTGCCATAGTGGAGACTCTTGGTATAGGTCTCGCTGAAAATATGCTTAAGTCAAATGTATTTCTCCCGTCCGAAATACTTGAAAGGTTTTGGCTCAATGCTAAGCCGGATGAATCCTATTTATTTTATGTGAAGTCCCAAAAGAGAGTATGATTTGAATATAATGTATATGCTCATTAGTATCGGCCAGATACCGAGGGGCAGTATTAATAAAGGTGATCGCATTGGACATTAACGAGCTAAAAGTCAACTGGGACCAGTTGGGAAGACTGGATGCTTTTGGGAATATCATTACTGACCCGGAAAGAAAAGGAAAATGGTCTAAGGAGGATTTTTTTAATAGCGGAAAAGAGGAGATTGCTTCTTTGATGGATTATATTGATTCCATCGGAGTAAGTTTTAGTAAGAGTAAGGCGCTGGATTTCGGTTGCGGAGTGGGAAGGCTCACTCAGGCTCTTAGCGGCTATTTCACGGAGTGCTGGGGAGTTGATATAGCTCCGTCTATGATAGCGTTGGCAAAAAGATACAACAAGTACGGCAAGAGATGCCGCTATTTCATTAATGACGCCGATAATCTATCTATATTCCCCGATGGCACGTTTGATTTTATATACAGCAACATAGTTCTCCAGCATATGAGACCGGAATACAGCAAAAATTATATAATTGATTTTTTAAGGTTAATTAGGCCAGGCGGGCTGATAGTTTTTCAAGTGCCCAGCCAAAAGTCAGACCCACAGAATCAATCTGCAACCCTGCCGCTTGCAAGCCTTGGAGAATTGCCTTCCGATGCCTTTCAGGCCTCTCTTGAAATTATGAATCCCCCTGCGTTCATTGAACCGGGTTCTTCACGCGTCCTGTCGGTTAGAGTTAGAAATGACAGCAATATTAATTGGGACACAATTGGAGAATCAACCGGCCGATATCGGGTTAATCTGGGGAATCACTGGCTGGACGAGTCTGGTAAAGTCGTATGCTATGATGACGGAAGATCTCCGCTGCCTAGGCTGGTAAGCCCTAAGGAGGAAATAGAAGTTTTGCTTACCATAACTGCACCTGAGATATCGGGACAATATCTGATCGAAATAGATTTGGTTCAGGAGGGCGTTGCTTGGTTCAGAAACAAAGGTTCTGCTGTGGCGACAGCAAGTGCTGTTGTGAGAGGCCGCTATCCATCTGTCTTGCAAAAATTATTTCATCTTAAGAACAAGTTGATTTCCAGGAATTCTTGCCCGTCAATGACGCCCAGAATGGAAATGTACGGGCTACCGAGAGAGGAAGTCGAGAGGCTCATAATTAATAATCACGGGCAATTGATTGATGTTAAAAGATATGACGTGTGTGGAGAGGAATGGATAAGTTATAGATATACGGCGAGTAAATAACCCGGCGTGGCATTTGAATTGCATCTATTAGTAGAGCGAATGTATCTGGTGGGCAATCCTGGGTTGAAGAGATGCCTTAAGTGCTTAACTTAACTTGGGAGGCGGCGTTATTTTTCAACTGGAGCGATAAAAATGAAGTTGGGACCTGCTGTTCGGATATTATGTTTTCTGATATTTATATATCCTTGCGACCTAGCTTATCCAGCCATAGAATACTATTTAGAAGTAACAAATAACGTAGAGCTGTCTGATTCTACAGTACGTGCTGATTATGAATGCCCAATCGGCTATATTGGCGAAGATAATTCTGATTGGGGTGGCTCCTACGCGACGCAGGATATTATTGCGACTCCCCCTGAAGGATTTGTCTTTTCATACTGGAGTGGAGATGTCCCGGCTGAACTCATAACCTCACGATCAATTACGGTTCGTATGGACCAGGACCGTAAGGTTATGGGGCACTTTCTTCCTGTTTCTTACAAAAAGGTCATTACCCGCGGATACATTCATTCTTCGCCTCTCTTATACGACATCAACCACGATGGTTTCCAGGAAATTATTGTCGGAGACACGGCTGGCTTTGTCTATTGTTTCGGATATGATGGGGATCTCATTTGGAAATACTATGCGGGTAATGCGTTCGATAGAGGTGTTTCACCCATACCAAAATGGTTCAATGGTGAGTTTGATAGCAATACCGAAGTGGGTAATATCACCATTCAGTCCTCCCCTGCAGCCGGCGATATTGACGGGGATATGATTCCTGAAATAATTGTGGGAGTTGGAGGCTTAGTGGATAACAACTTGCCCGGTGGAGTATCCACAGGTTTTGGACCGGTGGGGCAGGGAGGCATACTGATCCTGAATGCGGATGGGACCCTCAAGCTGCTTATAAGAGGGTGGGATACATTTGACGGGCTTGGTAATCCGTTGCAAGATGGCTTTTCCGATGGTTTTTACTCAACTCCCGCACTCGGTGATATTGATAAGGACGGCAGACTCGATTTTGTGATCGGCGGCACTGATCAGAATATCTACGCGATGAAGATCTCTTTCAGTGATACATCTTTGGGATCACTGGGACAGAGAATCCGATACTATCATCCCCCGGGTAAGGACGGGATCTGGGCCGTCCCCCTTTTCGAGATTGATGATGACGGCGACGGAAAATTTAATGAGGACCCCGTCGGGGAGATGACGCCAATTACCTACTATGATATCTCTGGCGAAGTGCCTGGTTATATTGGGGAAGACGATGACGGGGATGGGCTTGTGGATGAGGGCGTGGTTAACGGGAACGGTCCTGTTGGCGACGATGACGAGGATTCCTGCCAGCAACTTGGATATGTGGATTGGGATTTTGTGGATGAAGACGAATTTGAATGGCCCTTCAGAAATGCAGACACCATTATATCTTCACCCGCATTAGGCGATTTTACCGGCGACGGCTTCATGGATGTCGTAATCGGATGTGATACATCCGGAGCGGCCCCTCTTAAATCAAACAGAAAAGATCTTTCATCTTACGGCTCCGGCGGGATCCTGCGGGTATTGGACCGTCAGGCAAATGAGCTGGGATTTTTTCCCCAATGGATTGATCAGGTTGTTTGGTCCTCGCCTGCTTTAGCTGATATTGATGGTGACGGAATGCCGGAGGTATTCGTAGGTACCGGGCCAGTTGTGCAATACTCTACCAATGGGGTCTATGCATTTAGGGCTGATGGATCATCCTATCTAAGCGGAGCGATGCCTGAAGGATTTTTTGCGGCTACTCATGATATAGTGTTTTCCTCTCCTGCCATAGGGGATATAGATGGAGATGGGAGCCCAGAGATAGTCGTTGGCGATTTTAGTGGATATGTCTATGCGTGGGATTTGTCTGGAGCACTCCTCTCAGGTTTTCCGGTGCTGCCGCTTGACGCAGGCGGGCATCCTGGCATGGACAATTGCCAAATTCGCAGTTCGCCAATCCTTGTTGATGTTGATGGTGACAACAAACCTGAAATAGTTATTGGCGTAGGGTGGGCCATTATAGCCATAAATGGAGATGGCAGCATAGTTCCGGAGTTCATGTTTGGGCATACGAGCTTCACAACCGGTTCCACAAGCGTTTTCTCAAGCCCGGCTGCCGGTGATATTGATAACGACGGTGTGTTGGATCTGGTGTGGGCAGGCGGGGAATCCAATGACGGCGGACTTACTGTTACAAATGGAGTTGTCCATATATGGTCATGGGCGCCATATAATGTAAACTCAAATCCATGGCCGATGTTCAAGCGAACAGCCACCAGAATCTCCTCCTACTCATTGCATCTGGAAAATCCTATTTTTGACCCTGATCCTTCAAGAATCGGAAAAGGCGAATCGTTCAAGGCCTCGGTGAGAGTTTATCCAGGTCGTGAACCGGTAAGCAATGTATTACTGTGCATGGCAATAGACGGGACAAGCGCATGTTTTCAGCTTCATGATAATGGTCTGGATGGTGATGTTCAGCAGGGGGATAACATATATGCCGGCACGGTTAACCTGCCGGTTGAATTGGAAAACATCGGCGATCTCCGGATAACCGCTGAGGGAACTGGCCTGGAATCTTGCGAAATGATGATAGCGGCCAGCTTTTCATATATCGCCATTCTGAATACGGTCAGTAAGTATTACTATGACATACTTGATAGGCCACCTGATCCCGCAGGTTTTTCTCACTGGACTAATGAGATTGAGCGAATAAGAAATTTGGGTGTTGACCCTAAAGAGGGTTTTGTTGCCCTGGCTAGAGTTTTCTTTAATTCAGAGGAATATATCAATAAAAAAAAGACAAACGAGCAATTTGTAACGGATCTTTATCAGGTATTTTTGAGCAGGGACCCAGACGCGGGCGAACTTGCTTATTGGGCTGGTTTGCTTTCTTCAGATGATCCCGATCTACCTGCTTTAACCCGTGATATGCTCATAACTGCTTTCAGATCAAGTGAGGAATTCAAACTTTACATGGACAGCAAACTGGGAAGCGGCGCCAGGAGACCTGAGAACTATCTGCTGAACGACCTTTACAGAGGGTTCTTAAGCCGGCTTCCCGATACAAGCGGGTTCGAAGGCTGGCTGGTCTCTTTGCGCAACGCCCAGTGTTCTGGGCCTGAGTCTATAAGGACCCTGGTTCATGATATTGCCGAGGCCTTTCTTAACAGTGCGGAGTATGTTCAGCGTCAGCGAGACAACTCGGAATTCGTTGAAGATCTCTACAACGGTATTCTGAGAAGGGCTCCAGACCAACCGGGGTTTTTCGTTTGGCTGCAACTTCTAGAAAATGGCTCATATAGCAGGGCTCAACTTCTCTCAAAATTCATAGCATGCCAGGAGTTCCAACTTCGAGCTAATGAGGTGGTAGCTGCAGGATGTATCTTTTGAGTTAGCATTTAGGATGCGTATTCATTTTCTGGTGACACTGCAAACAGGTATATGTTGCAGGCAATAGTGCTGAATAAAAAGGGACTGATGATGACTTGCCGCCTAAATAAGTATCACTGTGGGATCTTCTTAATACTTTTTTCTGTTTTCCTTCTACTTAGCTTGTTGCATCCACCAACGGCTGTTGCTGCAATTGACCGACCTGACGAATTAGCCGACAGGTTGGAGGTTCTCAGGGCCGAGATTGTAGAAAAAGGTTACGCCCACGCCGTGGGATACAGCCCAGCTTCAGACAGAAGCATTAATGAATTATGTGGATTGCGCCCCCCTCCTAGCTGGGAAAAGCTGGCTCCGTGGGATGATAAGTCTCTGTCGTTTAGGCTCCTTGATGCCGGCGAATTGCCTGAGAGACTTGACTGGAGAGAGCAGTTGGCCACGCCACCTGTCAGGGACCAGGGAAACTGCGGTTCATGCTGGGCCTTTTCTACTGTGGGGCCGATGGAATTTGAAATCGCCAGGAAAGAGGCCTTCGCTGAGAACCTCTCTGAACAGTACCTGGTTTCCTGTAATCCATGGGGCTACGGTTGCGACGGAGGATGGTTCGCCCACGGAATGCATCTTGCTCCTGGAGGAGCCGTGTTTGAGATTGACTTTCCGTATGTTGCTCGAGATATCGAGTGCGACGGTCCTTATGATCAACCCTATCAGCTTGAATCCTGGAGATATATTGGAACGTCCTGGGCTATCCCTTCCCCTGATCAGATCAAGCAGGCGATATATGATCACGGGCCTGTTGCTGCTGCGGTTTGCGTGGGATCACAGTTTCATTATTACAAAGGGGGCGTCTTTAATGTGGACGCAAGTTGCGGAGACTATGTTGTAAACCACGGAATCGTCTTGGTTGGATGGGATGACACTGTGAACTGCGGTGGCGGGAAATATGGCGCGTGGATTCTCCGGAATTCCTGGGGGCCGGGCTGGGGAGAGGACGGCTACATGACTATCTGCTATGATGTGTCAGAGGTTGGATATGCCGCAAACTATGTTGTCTATACGGAGAACCCGGAATATAGCTTTAACTTGTCCATTCAAAAGACAGGGTCGGGGAGTGGGAATGTCTTGAGCGATCCTCCCGGCATCAACTGTGGAGAGGACTGTTCCGAAGAGTACACGGATGGCTCAGCGGTTAAGCTTAATCAGGCGGCAGACAGTCAATCGCTTTTTCTGGGATGGGATGGGGGAGGATGTTCAGGCCTTGGGACATGTGAAATCCAGATAACCGAAGACACTTTTGTGACAGCAATATTTACAACCGAGGACCTTTTTAATTTGATAACCCGATATTACACCTCGATTCTTGACAGGTTGCCCGAACCGGGAGGGGCTGAATCCTGGGCTCGGGAGGCAGAGCGCTTGTCTTCTCTGGGCTTGGAGATGAATGACGTTCTTTTTTCTATGAGCAAGGCTTTTTTCAATTCAAATGAATACCTTATGCAGGGAAAGAGCGACGGCGCTTATTTGACGGATCTTTACCAGACCTTTCTGGGGCGAGATCCTGATTCGGCAGGGTATGATTCTTGGATTGCCGAGCTTCAAGAAGGTTTGAGTCGGAATGCTCTTCTTTACAATTTTTTCCTTTCGGAAGAGTTCGGAATTTATTTAGGTGGAATCTTGGGGGTACATGAATCAAGACCGGAGCGAAAACTGGTCAATGATCTTTACAGAGGCTTTCTTGGCAGATTTCCTGACAATGCGGGATTTCTTTCATGGGTTGATCTCATGACGCAAGCCCAGTGCGCGGGAGAGGAATATGTGAAGAATCTTTCTTGTGAGATAGCTCGCTCATTTGTTCATAGCGCTGAATACGCGCTTAGAGAAAGAGACAATGACGGGTTTGTTGAGGACCTGTACGACGGGATAATGAGAAGAACTCCGGACGCTCTAGGCTTTATTGCTTGGGCCCAGCTTCTGGATACTGGGGCCATGGGCAGGGAAGAGGTCCTTTCGGCGTTCATTAATTCACCTGAGTTTCAGCTAAGGGTCAACGAAGTGGTCAACGCCGGATGTTTGAGTTCTGTAATCCAACAAGGGGAATAGGATAATTTCCTTATAGACAGGGTTGGAAGGGTAAACCCATAGCTCAGGCACGAGAGGAAGAAATAGTGCTCGCAGAGGTGCTTGAGCGATTGTGGAACGAATGTCTTGACGCCAAATGAGGTTTCCTCTATTTTTTCTTCCGGAACTATATAGTTCCTATCCTCTCGGTTTATTTCCCTATGGTGCTGTTGGAGAGTCGGAGTTTTTTTATCAAGAGTTGCGGGGTCTCTGCGGGTTGATCCATGTATTTTTAGGTACTAAAGCTCAATACATCAAGACTGCGCCGCTTTTGCGTTATCTTGACGCAATGCTCATTTCATATAACTTGATCGATTCAGGCCAGCACGCCTCATTGACGCAGGTCTTGAGGAAAGAGCTTGGTGTGCGTGAGCCGGACATACACCTGCGTGTCGGCGAAGACCTTGAGACCATCCCATCCGTAACGATATGGCTGGGGCACTTTCTGATCAAGGCGTTGCTTCGCCCCCATACGGTTTGCGCCCAGCTTTTCCGTGGCGACCGCGGGGGAGTATGCCTAATCCACGGGGATACACCGAGCACATTTCTCTCTGCGTTCCTGGCTAGACGCGCCGGCTTGAAGGTGGCTCATCTGGAGGCTGGGCTTCGCTCGTTCGACTACCTGAACCCATTCCCGGAGGAATTGATCCGTGTTATCGTTATGAGATGGGCCGACTTTCTTTTCGCTCCGTCCAACTGGGCGGCTGAAAACCTTGCTCGCATGAACCATCACGGTACCGTTCTTAACGTCCGCGCTAATACAAACGTCGAAGAACTGCGTTACAGCATGGATGCCAAAACAGGATTCGATCTCCCTGTTGAACCCCCTTATGTGTTGGCGACAATCCATCGTGTAGAGACGCTTTACAGCCGCAAGAGACTGAGACAGGTGGTCGCTCTTATTATTGCACAGTCCCAGCACCTGAGGGTTCTCTTTATCCTGCATCCTCCTACTGAAGCGGTCCTGCGAAAATCAGGTCTGTATGCTTGTCTGGAGAGCATGCAGAATATTATGCTCACCTCGCTACTGCCGCATGCTGTGTTTCTGAGGTGCGTCCAGGCGGCCGATTTTGTCATCACCGATGGCGGCAGCGTTCAGGAAGAGTGTGCCATGTTAGGTAAGCCGTGTTTGCTGATGCGAAGACGCACTGAACGCCTTGACGGGATCGGGCGGAATGTCGTGCTTTCAGAATTCGATGAGACGCTGATCAGCGACTTTCTTTTAAGATGGAAGGAACTTTCAGAGCCGCCTGCTTGGAATGATTTGAGCCCCTCTAAGATGATCGCGGAACAACTGCGTCCGTTCGCGGGGCCAATAGCCGCGCCGCAGAGGCCGGGGGAGGTTAGACCGCCCCAGAGTGTCGCTGAGGTACGCCGATGATTAGCGTGGTAGTCGCCACTTTCAATGACCGCGCAAATCTCCTGCGCTGTCTGGAATCTCTTAGGGCACAGACTCTGCCTGCTGATCAGAGAGAGGTGATTGTAGTTGATGATGGAAGCACTGATGCAACAGCAGAGGAAGTTAGTGCGAGATTCCCGGAAATCCGTCTCGTCTTGCAGGATAACGCTGGCCCGGACGCAGCCCGCAACGAGGGGGTGGGTGTATCAAAAGGTGAACTTGTCGCGTTCATTGATTCCGATTGTACGGCGCCGCCGGAATGGCTTGAGACGCTGGTGAGGAGCCTTGTGTCCAACCAACTCTCTGTGGTCGGCGGGCGCATCCTTCATCGGGGACCTTTTCTCGCTCGTGTCATAGGCATCTCGGATTTCGGAGAGTTCCTGTCGGATGTTCCTAAGATGGTGATGACCATCCCGACTTGCAACATGGGTATCCGACGCGAGTTGCTATTGAGGCACCCATTTGAGCCGAGGTGGAAAATGCTGGGAGATGTGCTCTTCAGCAGCGCTCTCTCCCAGGCGGGCGAGAAACTGGTATATGACCCTTCGGTTCTGGTTTACCACCACCCTAGGTCGGGTTTCAGCGACTTCATGAAGCGTTGCTGGCGCTATGGGGAGGGTTTCGTGCGGACACGGCGGGCCGTGCCTACCCTCTCCCACTCGCGGTGGGTACGGGCGGGGGTGCCGGGAGTTTTGTCCATTTCCCTGGGGCGGGTGCTGCTGGACTTAAAAAGACTTTTGCTTTTCTACAGGCCGGCCGGCTTCCGGGCATTTGATCTTCCCGCAGTTGCTGCAGTTCTGCTTGTCAAGCGAATCCTGGGTGCGTGCGGTGCTATGAAGGCCTTCTTAACGCGCGGTTCCTGACATGCGAATCCTTCACATCACGGATACGATGGATTGCGCTACAGGAGTCCGCCGCTACATCCGCGAAGTGACGACTCTATTCCGCGCGAGGGGGCACACAGTTGACGTGTGGAGTCCGCCCGGTGTCGGAGACGATTTGTCGAGTCTTTACTCTCGTTGGTTCGGATTACGGTATGCCCGGGAAGTGGCGGAAAGACTGCGCAAGGGGTGCTACGACATTCTGCATGCTCATAATATATCCCTGCGCCTGTCTCCGCGGCCGTTGCAGGTGGCGCACAGAATGGGCGTGCCGATCGTGATGACAGTCCACGACTTCAACCTTATCTGCCCGCGTAAGTGGATGATCAGAAACCGCGACCTGGTCTGCGGCGATGGGTTTGGAGCCTACTGCCTGGTTCGGGATTGCCGGAGCGGAAGGCGGGGAAGACGGTGGATGGCATATTGTTGATTACTCCGTTATTTGGACAAATTTTTAAGGTAATAAACTGACCGAAAGAGGGCTATTTTGGGGAGGTTTTCCCAGAAGGATTTCCCTATCTGAGTCTGTTTTCACCGGGCTGTACTGACCGATTGTTTGTGCATTGTCATTTTTGATTGTCTTTTGAGGTCCT
>JBGSUA010000078.1:0-4348 GCA_041753575.1 Desulfatiglandaceae bacterium | reverse complement strand
TTGCGGCGATATCCGTGTTGACTTCCACTGTTCAGAAAGTGTCGTCCTTTCCATCGCGACGATTACGAGGCTCAATCCCTTCAACCTTTCGGCTTACGGCCTGTCTGCTCGCTGTCCTACGCTTAAAGCGCTATGTTACCATAGCTCCTCCAAGGACTTGCTACCCGGTGGCCGACTCAGCCTTCCGGGACGGGCTTCCCACCCGCTGGATTACGCGACCTTGCCCGGCCGCACCTGAACCGCATCCTTATGCATTTTTCTGTCGGCGCCAAGTGGTTCTACGAACATACCTCTCAACTCATAGACGATCTGACTGATTACATGAACTCCTACCCGGGAGGAAAGGAGCAATCCCATGCCCGAGAAGCTCTATAACAAGAACATCCTGATCGCTGTGGATGAGTCTGAGAACTCAAGGAGAGCCGTTTCATACGTGGGGCAACTACTGGGGGGCGTGACCGGCTTCAAGGTCACCATCCTGCACGTGATCCCTGACCCGGAGGAGGACTATTTCCAGACCTCCGCGGAAAAGGACGCCTGGCTAAAGAGATACAAGGAAAAAATCGAGCGGGCACTGGAAGAATACAGACAGATCCTTGTCGGGGCTGGCTTCGATTCGGACGGCGTCTCAGTCAGATCCACCCTGCGCTATTGCCCCTCCATGGCGGAGTGCATCCTATCTGAGCGCGACGAGACGAAGTACGACACCATCGTGGTAGGCAGGCAGGGACTTTCAAGGAAGGAACAGTTTCTGTTCGGAAGCATCTCAAGTAAGGTCGTGAGCCACGCCGGCAACTGCACGGTCTGGGTTGTATCCTGAATCTGGTACTGCTCCATCCGGTATTCAGCGCTGCGCGAAACGGCTTTCAAATTAAATCTTTTTACCAGCCCGATTCAAGCCCGACCCGGCATAAAAGCCTCGACGCACACTCCTACCCTTCAGGTGCGGAAAGTTATTAATGAAAATCATAGATAATCTTGAGATAGTTCCTTATAAATTGGCACGGGGTTTCCGAAGGGGCTTCCCCTGCGCTTTAGTATGCTGCTACTATCGCAGATAAAGGCTTTCACGAAAATTATTTCCAGTCAAAGATTGGCTTTCCTTGAACAGTATATGAAAAGATGGGAGGCAACATAATGAAAAGAGCAATTCTTATTTGTCTCCTGTTTCTTGGTATCTGCTCTGCCGCTGCTGAATCAATGCCGCCTGCTCCAGTGGGGGTATCTCCGGGAGGATGGAACAGCGCGGCTGTCATAGTTAGCAGTTGCCCGACTTTTAGCTGGCCTTTAGTTGAACGGGCCGTTGGGTACAGGGTTGAGGTATTCAAGGCGCTGGATGATTCAACAGACCACGGGGAGATGCTCAGATCAAGGAACTCAAGACTCTTGTGAAGCAACTGTCTTTAAAGGTTCTGTGACTCTTGCGCAGAGGGTTATGGCAGATGTCCACGAAGAAAGATTTCTCTTTTCGGTCAGTGAAGGACAAGCAAGATGCTTTTGAGGAAATTCGCTGGAAACAGGAAGTCATCAGGATAGTTAAGTGCTAACAATCGTGCCTTTAAGTTATCCCAAATATTTCAACGGGTTCCTGGATGTTCTTTAAGGCAAATGTTCCAATGCTCGTCGTCCGGCAAAAATCCTTGACCCGTTGGGCTGTCTCCTTGCAGAGAAATACCGCGCCGCCCCTCGCCTGGGAGCATATACGAGCCGCCAGATTCACCGTCGCCCCATGGGTAGTATAGGCCCACCTGACTCCGGTATAGCTTTCAAACTTATTTGTTCCCACAACTGCCGGGCCTGAGGTAATGCCGATATTGATGCACAGCGGTTGATACCTTCCCCGGTAGGTCTCATTAACCTTTGAGGTCTGCTCACGGATCATCAGGGCTGCCCTGACTGCTTCGCCGGCCTTGGTCCTTTCGTCATCCGAAAAAAAGACCACCAGCAGACCATCGCCTGATGTCTCGATCACATCGCCGTTGTTTGTGTAGATTGCGTCCATGAAGACGGAGAAATAGCGCTCGACAAGGTCATTGACGGCAGCCGCTCCAATCTGCTCGGTAATCCTGGTGTAGCCCTCAATATCCAGGAACATCACAGATACGTCACACTCTTTAGGGTCCAGGCACAGGGTTGCGCCGGTATCTTCAATGATTCTCTTAAGCGTGGTTGGAACAAATTTACAAAGGTTGGATTTTATGCTTTCAAGAATCTCTACCTTCCTCAAGGCTGCTTTAAGCTCGGTGAGGGTCGTCTCCAGCTCTTCGTTCTTGGCCTGAAGTTCCACATTAAGTCTTGAGATCCTCTCGAAAGAACACGCGTTTCTGAGAGCTACCACAAGATTGTTAACAAGGGTGATAAGCAACTCCTTGTCATCCTCTGTTATGGCGTCGCCTGTTAATTTGTCACCCAAGATTAGAAGTCCCTGGCACTCATCGGCCAGCCCAAAGGGAAGAAGGGCTGCAACCTCAGAAGGGAATCCCTCCGGTGCAAGCATCACTGAACCGCTGTCACCCCTTCCTGCTATGGTCTTGGTCATCCTGAGGCTTGATTCCTTAAGGGCGTCTATATTTTCATCCTCAAACCCAAAACAAATAAGCCTTGCCCCATCAAAGTCATTCGATTTCTGGACGAACACTGCCCCTTTGCTTATCCCAAAATTCCCCATGCTCATCAGAAGGAAATTTCTCAGTATCGTATCGAAATCAATGCTGCTGAAAAGCTCGCTACTGACGTCATACAGCGTCTTAAGGTGATAGATGCGCCTGTCGAGTTCAGAAGCTGAATCGGGCCGGCTACTCTCCATCTTTCCCTCTGGTTCGCTCCCAATCCGGCCCTAATATGGCCTCCAGAGCGCCCTCAAAGGAATCATAAAGCTTTGCGAGCCTTGTGATACCTACCATATTGAAGATCTTTTTGAAGTGATCTGAAAGTCCGGACACAGCTACATGCTGATTTAAGGCCTTTGCCTTGAGCATGAGATCAATCAAAACCTTAAGCCCCTCGCTGTTGAAGTATGCCTCTGATTCAAAATTAAAGAGGATCTTGCTGGATGGATGAGACTCCTGACGGCGATAGGCCTCCTCCAGCACCGGTTTTGTTTGACGGGTTACATCGCCCTTGAATGTCCATATCAAGAGATCTGATACCCGCTCTTCCTTTATCTCGTTTTTTCCGGGCTTCATCAAGCACCTCCCAGACCAGGGCGAACTTTTCAGGAAGCAGAATGCCATGCGACCGGCGTCCTACCGAAACAAGTCAAATGACCGCCGGCAATATGGGACTCAATTAAATCGCATATAAGGTATTATAGCTGGATGATACACCTCAAGCCTTCATGCCGCAAGGTTCTTTTCGCCGCAGGTGGAAAAGAAAACAGTGAAGGTCGTGCCCCCTGATTCGTAACAGTCCTCTATATTAGAGCAGTTAGGGCAATTGTCTATGCTGCCAGGGCACATATCGGTAGCAGAAGGAATAAAACGGCATCTGGAAGATGTCATACCCATCTTAAACTTGTAACGTTCTGAGAATATGACCATTCTAAGAAGGTCAGCGCCTTTTCCTCCGGCGTTGAAATCATACGGCCTCTTTGAGCAATACGCGTTTGTGTCCTGCGTCGGGTAAAAGCCTTCAAAAATAAGCTTTTGATCTTCCTCTATAATACCAATACCGGTATCACTCACAACAAGCTCCACACCTCCAGAGCGGTCCCTTACTATGATCTCCACCTTCCCACCGTCGGGAGTGTTTTCTATAGCATTTTTTGTCAAACCCGTAACTATTTTCTTAAGTACCTCCTCCGGCATCACCAATGACCTTGTGGCCGAAAGTCCCGTTATCAATCTCACATCCCTGTGAGCGAAAAACTCCCTAATCCCATCAATGAGCTCCGCCACAAAATCTGCTGTCTGAATTCTAACTGAAGCAACCTCTTTGGAGCCAAATAACTGATCTATTCTTTCCCTGATTGCTCTCACCACGGCGAATTCGCCAACCTGGTCGGCAGTGAGAGCCTCCAGCAGGTCAGTGCACTGCTCCAGAAGCACGGTCATAAGGCGGGTAGTCGTGTAATCCCTGTGCTTGATTATATCATCAACCTCTGATTGCATGTCGCTCAGGCGGCCTAAGCTCCTTTTGGCTCTTTCCACAGTGGGCGACCACCCCTCGGAAGGGAGTTTGTGTTGATTACTCCGTTATTCGGACAGAATTTTAAGGTAATAAACTGACCGAAAGAGGGCTATTTTGGGGAGGTTTTCCCAGAAGGATTTCCCTATCTGAGTCTGTTTTCACCGGGCTGTACTGACCGATTGTTTGTGCATTGTCATTTTTGATTGTCTTTTGAGGTCCT
>JBGSUA010000077.1:0-26943 GCA_041753575.1 Desulfatiglandaceae bacterium | reverse complement strand
TTCACGACCGAATGTGACATCGCCGGCAGTTAGATTTTCGGAAAGGAGATATGCGTCGTAAGAGCCGTCATAATACCTTGCATCCCCACAGGTTAGTGCCAGGGCTCTTCCCGCTGCAGAAAGCACCCCTGATTCCCCCAGATGGCAGCCTATTTGGAACTGGATGCCCTCCTCACGAAGATAATTAACCATTAATAGGCATCTTCCAAATCCTCCGCATTTTGAAAGGCGCACATTTATGAGAGAAAAGGAACGTTCGCGCGCTATCTCAATTAGTTCTTTCATACTGCACGCTGATTCATCTGCCATGAGTTGCGCTCCGGCTTCCTTGAATGCCTCGGCGACTTCAGGGCATGCACTGTCACCGGGCGGAAGAGGCTGTTCAACAACGGTTATGCCGAATGAACTGATGAGGTTAGTATGCTTAAGGGCGAGGGTTTTGTCCCAGCAGCCGTTGACATCTATCCTGATTTCACAACTATCCCCCATGACATGCCGGATAAAGGAGAGTGATTGCATGTTTTGTTTCAGCTCAGCGCCTACCTTTACACGCAACTTGTTTATATTGAACAGCCTTATTTGTTTGCAAAAGTGCTCCAGTTTCTCTTCGTCGGCTATTGGAAGGATTGCCCCATATCTAATCCGGTCTGTTGCGTAGGCTTGTGGTAACAAATTCTTTATCCCGATATTGTCTTTTCTTGCTAATGCATCCAGCACCGCAATCTCAAGAGCGCAAAGCGCGCTATTAAAGCCTTTGTCATCAGGAAGTCTAGTGATAAAGGACCATAATTGCGTGTGATCATCAACGTCCCAGGGGAAATCCTTTCTTCCGGTGATGGCTTTAATCGAAGCTATGGCAGTCTCCTGATTTTCGCCGGTAACATACTGTCTGGGAGCCCCCTCTCCGAATCCTATCACTTCGCCTTTGTTTGCTATCACCTCTACAATAATATTATTTACGGATCGCCCTTCCTTTTTGGAGTGGGAGAAATCGGTTATGAACGTCAGCTCGACGGGATAAATCCGTATTTCGTCAATACGCATGACAGATAACCCTGAGACTCACATTATGAGGGGGGGTCGGTCGGCAGGAATATATGAAAGGTGGTTCCTTCACTGTGTTTGCTTTCTACCTCAATAGAACCGCCGTGATCAAGAATATTTTGATGGGATATAAAGAGCCCCAATCCTGTTCCGCTGTGAAGATCGCTCTTATGCTTGGTGGTGAAGTATGGATCGAATATCTTATCCTGCATGGCTTCAGGGATGCCCGGGCCATTATCGCTTATTTTAAGCATTACTCCTTTGCAGGCGTTGTTATCAGAGGAAGGTCCTGTGGACACGACGATTCTTCCACCATGAGGGGTAAAATCAATGGCGTTGGAAAGGATATTAAGTATAATTTGTTTAAATTTTTCAGGATCAAGCCATATCTGATCCAGGCTCAAGTCATAGTTCTTAACCATTTCAATCTGTTTTCCTTTACTTCTGGGAGAAATAAGCAGGATCATTTTGTCAATGAGATCGTGAACCGAGGCAAACTCAAAATGGGGTTTTTTTGTCTTTACCAGATCCAGTAGCTCAGTGATGAGATTGTTGATTCGCTGGATCTCCTCCATAGCAAGTTCGTAGAACTGATTACGAAATTCCTCGTCATCGAATTTGCGCGGCAGCATCTGAATAAAGGTTCCTATGGCGGTCAGCGGATTTTTTATCTCGTGGGCAAGCCGCGCTGCTATATCACCGAGAAAGGTAAATTTCTCGACCCTGCTCAACAATGCGTGCGAACGTTTTAATTCTTCCATTTGATCCTTTAGCTTACGATAAAGCCTGGCGTTCTCAATGGCTATGGCAATCTGAGGAGTGAAGAGCTCAAGGGTTTCCCTCGTCTCCAGCGGGACCCCCTTTCCATCAACAGCGTCTGTGGCTATTACTCCGATGACCTTTGATCTTGTTATAAGAGGGACGACGTAAACGGAAGTGGGGTTCCCTTCCACCAGGATAACGTTTTCTCTGTTTAGTTTTGAACTCTTTACTTCGGGGACATATTCGGATTTGCCGGTGCTGGCAACCCTTGCGAGGATGTTGTTTACCTTGCTAAGGCTCACCCTGTATCTTTTGATGCGTTCAGGCGGTTCACCTTCAAATCCTATCCCGTGCATAAACTCGAGGCAGTTGTCCTGATTGTTTACAAGCATTATTACCGCCCTGTTTATCTTGCAGACATTAGCAAGTATGCTCATTATTACTGTGAGGAGTTGCTCCAGTTCCAGAACCGAAAGGATAGCCTTCCCGGTCTCCTGAATGGCCTCAAGCTGTCTGACCCTGCGATTCAGTTCGACGTTTAGCCCTGTAACTTCTTCATATTTTCCCTCAAGGAGCTGTTTATCTTTTTCCATCTCAAGAATCATTTCCCTGAGCATGGCCCCGGGGGTGAAAAACCTTGAAATAACCTCCCTTAGCCGGTTACTTCTTTGCCATTCCATATGGAATTCACAGTAAGGGTCTCCGTTAAAGTAGCATGCGGTTTCAGTCAGTTTTAAGGGACTGCCGCTCCAAACAGTCGGTAGAAATGTGTATATCCCTTGGTTGTAAAGACAAATATCTTTGGAATGCACCATTTCTGCAGCCCAGTGAAGCCTTACTATTGCACTGTCCTTATGGAGGGCAACAAGTTCAACCCTCTTGTTACGGTTGAACTTGTCGTTTATCTTCTGCGCATGCCTTAAGCACTTCTTAGATGACCAGAAGGCCTTTACAAAAAACTTCTGTATATATCCCAGCGATGCGTTTTCAATAGCGAATTTGGCAATTTTGTAAGGAGCATTGTCATCCCCCAACGCCACCCTGCTTCGCTGAAAAAGCTTTACAACTACCTCTGCAGGGACCCAGTTATGTGGGTCAGTCAAAAAGGAAATGGGGCTTTTGAAGGAATCAATCTCAGGATGAAGATCGGCTATTATAGGTGTGAGATCTTCTACTGCGTTTGCCTTGAGATATTCAAGGATTGGTTTTACATTTACGCAGCATGTCTGCCTTTCCATTCAATATCCTGCATCTTTTAATCTCGGCTTCTAGGCCGCAACCGGGAAGAATACCGGAGGCCTGATCTCAAAGCCGGCAGAGGCTTCTCCGCCTATCTGGGGATATTTTTTCCATTCATACCACTGAGCCGGGTCTCTGTAAATGTAGCTTTCGAGGCACTTCAATACGATTGCACCGTGAGAAAGTCCCTGCGTGTTAGAAATCATCTCTCGCATCTCATCTAAGTCGTGGACTATCAGTTTATATGAGTGGAGGGACTCCCTCTGAAGGACTCCGAATACTACTGCGGCATCGGTCCTTTTTTGCAGGAGTGTCAAGGTTCTGTCTGCTCCTGTGCGTTTGCCCAGGAAAGTCATAGGTTCGTAAGGAGAAGGTCTCCACTCAGAGATCTCGTCGCACTGAGTGACTATGACCCTGTTTTTTCTGAGCTCATCTATCGCGAGGCGGATTATATTTCCCTTTTCTGAGGCATCAATAATGGTCCCTCCGTATTCCCTGGCCATGTAAAGAGCCTGATTCTTTAAAGTCTGCGTCTTAAACTTGGCAATCATGGAGACTGGAAGACCATGGATTGCCATAAGAACGGGGATATACTCAATTGCCCCATAATGCCCAGTAACAAGTATAACCCCTTTACCACCGGCTAGTGCATTGCGGACCTTTTGTATCCCTGAAGAATCAATGGAGTTCTCAAGAAAAGCACGTGTCTTCATAGATGATTCAAATGCCATATAAAGCTTCTCATAATAGTGGGAGCTTATGCCCTTGAATACGTCTCTCTTGAGTTTATCAGAATTAATAGCAGTATGCTTTCCTTGCAGTGCCTCATCAAGGGCGGCCTCTATATTCCTTTTTTCATCTTTATTCAGAAAATAATAGAATTGTACCAGAAAAGAAATGATAAACCGGCTAATGGTCCATCCAAATAAGAGGTAAATGAAAAGATTGAATCTGCTTTGAAGAAAATGGCTGAGTCCTGCATTCATTGTAGTGCTCCTGTGGTAGGGTGATCCCGGTTTTAATTTGCCGACAAATGGAAAGATTCCGGCCCTAGGACCAAAAAAGCAAATGCCATACCACTGAAATCAGATTGAACTCCATAGATCACATCAAAAGCCTGCCTTGTTTAAAGTCTTTGATTGACAAGGGAATAGAACCACAATTGATTGCCCCGTACCCTATTCGATCAAGTTTCATGCTGCAATAAAACTCCTGCGACGCACTGAATATTGTGCACTAACGCAACCTTTATTGTGCCATGTGATACGATATCCCTGTTCAACGGAATATTTTGTATTCCATGAGGGAAGGTTAACCATGAATGCCTTTTGGAGGGGCGCAGAGAGATTCTCCGACCGGAAAAACCTTTCATTGACTGGCCCTCACTTTTGTGTTGCGATACATTATGATATGCCCTAAAAAGAAAGAAAGGTACACCCAAAACAATTAGGCCAACCTTTCAATTATATCAATTGGTGAAGAATGAATACAAGAAAAAAAGCTACAATACTGGTTGTTGATGACGAAAAAGGGGTAAGACAGTCATTTGACCTCGTGCTTAAGGATACATATCAAGTCTTGCTTTCCGCTTCAGGCAGCGAGGCGCAGGGAGTTCTTGAGAAGAGGAAAGTGGATATCGTTTTGCTGGATATCATGCTCCCTGATATCAACGGAATGGATCTACTTCAAAGAATAAAGGAAACAGATCCAAACGCAGAAGTTATTATGGTGACTGCAGTCAAGGAGATCCAGACGGCGGTCAGAGCAATCAAAATGGGAGCTTATGAGTATATCATAAAACCGTTTATGGTTGATGATGTATTAACTATCATAAGCAGAGCCTTAGAAAAGAAAAAGCTGGTCGAGCAGGTTATATATCTAAAAGATGAATTGGATAGATATGGCAAGTTCGAAAAAATAGTAGGCTCAGACAAGAAAATGATTGAAATATTCGAACTTATCCGTTCGATATGTGACAGCGATGGAGCAGTGCTGATACAGGGAGAGAGCGGGACAGGTAAAGAACTTGTTGCAAGGGCGGTTCACAACCAAAGTTCAAGGAGAAATAGTCCCTTCATAGTCGTTAACTGTGCCGCAATACCCAGAACCTTGATGGAGAGCGAGCTTTTTGGGCACATCAAGGGCGCATTTACGGGAGCTACCAACACCATTATCGGCAAGCTCGAACTTGCCGACAGAGGGACCGCCTTTCTGGACGATATTGACTGTCTTGAAGTAAATATGCAGGCAAAGCTTCTGCGGGTGATACAGGAAAAGGAATTCGAAAGACTTGGAAGCAATAAGGTCATCAAGAGCGACGTGAGATTCGTGGCCGCCTCCAATAAGAACATTCCGGATCTTATTGAAAAGGGACTTTTCAGGGAAGATCTCTTTTATCGTCTCAATGTCTTCCCAATTTTGATACCGCCGCTCAGGGAAAGGAGGGAAGACATCCCGCCTTTGCTGGATCATTTTCTTGAGCAATACGCAAAACGAAGCGGGAAGCCTAAAAAAAGCTTCTCCAGTGAGGCGATGAACGTTTTGGTAGAATATGACTGGCCCGGAAACGTCAGAGAACTTCAAAACCTTGTGGAGAGACTTGCAACCATCACAAAGGAGCCTGTAATGGGGCTGAAAAACCTGAGCACGCTCAGCATCGGAAGAAAACCCATTAAGGATATGACCCTCAAAGACGCTGTGAACACATTTGAGAAGCAATACATCACCGACGTTCTTGAATCAGTTGACTACAGCCGCAAGAAGGCCTCGGAACTCCTTGGTGTCCATAGAAATACTCTCCTTACCAGGATGACCGAACTGGGCATTAAGGCCGAATAGGCCCAAGAATCCAATCACGATGCAACCCAATCTGGGCAAGGCATCGTATTGACCATGTGATCATAAGACCCATATCTGATTGAAAATACTTGAAGTCAATGTGCTGAAGTCTCAGGCACGCCTCTTGCTCCTTATTAAAAAAGCATATTTCTTGTCCTGGATATGGGTATAATTTCTACCCATGACAATGACGGCCTCGTTGCCTGAATTACACGGCCACATCAGCGCGGGAACCCGAGGCCAGGCGCAGTCCGGAAAACGCATGGGGCGGTACCTTGGCTGCACCGGAAACACCAGACCGGGAGACTCTCTGAGCCGAAAAAGGGTTCCTGGAGACCCACTTTGATTGCTTACCTTAATTGAATACATAGTTCGAAGCGCGTAAGGGATCTGATATGAACTGTAATGCGGGCGATGGAAAGAGTATACTTCTGGTGGACGACGATAGGGGTGTTGCCGACGTATGCGTGCAGATGTTAACACATCACGGCTATAAAGTTACTTCTTCCGTAACCGGCGAAGACGCGATAGATGTGTTTTCCACTGACCATTTTGATCTGGTGATCCTGGATGTCGGGCTGCCAGGCATTAATGGCCTGGATTGCGCCCAGGAACTCAGGCGCCGAAGGAGGGATGTCAAGATCGTAATAAGCAGCGGAGATTGCGCAGGACTGAATAAGGACATACCTGTGACATCGCGCAGCTTTCACGTTCTTCAAAAGCCCTATACGATGAATGAACTAATCTGCACTGTCAGCAATATCATGGGAGGGGATTTTTCGATCCGATCTGCTAGTCTTTAACAATGGTGGTTTCGCATCTAATTCCGTATTTGTCTATCTTCGCGTGCAGGGTGGGCCTGGAAAGTCCGAGCATCTTGGCGGCCCTGGAGCGGTTTCCTCCGGATAGTCTCAAGGTCTCTGAGATCAGGATGGAAGAGAATCGGTCAACGCATGATTCAAAGAGGTTGTCTCTTTCCTCAGTGGTAAGTACGGCCCTTATCCAATCCAGTATCGGCCTATCTTCCTCGCCTTCTTTAGGGTCATGCTTTCTTGTGCCTTTTATGGCCGGCAGAATATCTTCCTTTG
This sequence comes from Desulfatiglandaceae bacterium, assembly GCA_041753575.1. Taxonomy (GTDB): domain Bacteria; phylum Desulfobacterota; class DSM-4660; order Desulfatiglandales; family Desulfatiglandaceae; genus CG2-30-51-40. The sequence goes on along the minus strand of JBGSUA010000077.1, from coordinate 19,972 downwards.
CGATAGGAGCGCCGCGGTTGAATATAAGGGCCTTCTGAATCGTGTTGCCAATCTCCCTCACATTGCCTGGCCATAAATAGCCCTCCAGCATGGAGAAGGCCTCTTTGGTTATGCCGGGGTTTTCAATGCCTATGGCTGCAGCATGGCGGCCAAGCAGATAATCAACAAGAGGTCTAAGGTCTCCCTTTCTCTCCCGCAGCGGAGGGAGCCGGATGGTGACAACCTTTAGGCGGTAATAGAGATCCTCGCGGAACCTGCCCTCGGCAAGGGCTCGCTCCAGATCTCTGTTGGTCGCAGCAATAATGCGCACATCCACTGAAATGGTCTCCCTGCCTCCAAGGCGTTCGAAGGTCTTTTCCTGAAGCAGTCTGAGGAGTTTTGCCTGAATAGGGGCTGGCATGTCGCCTATCTCGTCCAGAAAAATAGTACCGCCTTCGGCCTGCTCTATCTTCCCGATCCGGCGGTGTGCGGCCCCTGTAAAGGCCCCTGTCTCATAGCCGAAAAGCTCACTTTCAAGGAGCGTCTCGGGGATAGCGACACAATTAATTATCAGAAATGGTTTCTGTGACCTGAGGCTATGCTGATATATGGCCCTTGCCACAAGTTCCTTGCCTGTGCCTGACTCCCCCCTTATGAGGACTGTGGCATCAGTGGGGGAGACCCTTCCTATGGCCTTATAGACATCCTGCATAGACCGGCTGGTCCCGATGATCGCCTCCCCGCCGGTAAAGGCAGAGTCAGGGTTAAGATCCACATGGGACCGCATAAATTTGCCGGCCTCCAACGCCTTTCGTATTACTTCAAGCATCTCCGGGATATCGAAAGGCTTGAGTATGAAGTCAAAAGCTCCGAGCTTGGTTGCCTCAATCGCCGTCTCTGTTGTGCCGTAGGCGGTCATGATTATCACAGGGAGTTTTGGCTCCTGTTCGTGGATGAGTTTGAATGTCGCAAGGCCGTCCATCCCAGGAAGACGCACATCAAGTATGGCGAGATCCAATGCCTCACTGCAGACAACCGGATAGGCGGCCTCCCCTGACGAAGCAGAGATTACCTTATAGCCCTCTTCCAGGAGAAGCTTTTCAAAACTGCGGCGCAACTGATCGTCGTCGTCAACTATAAGAACTGTGCTCATTGAACTAACCGCCATGGCCTGTTTAGGCACAACGAAGCATGAAAATGCCGCATGTCATTCCGGACTCGATCCGGAATCCAGGTCGTCATTCCGGCGAAGACCGGAACATGGACTGGATAGCGGCCTACGACGCTATGACTATCTATTTTCATATGAATTCCTTAACCGGAAGCGAAATGACAAAGGTGGTGCCCTTTCCCTCCGCAGAGATGAGATCCAGCCACCCACCGTGCTGTTCTACTATTCGGGCGGCTATGCTGAGTCCGAGTCCCGTACCCTGTTCCTTGGTCGTGAAAAACGGCTGGAGCACTTTTTCCTGAAGAGCAGCAGGAATGCCGGGCCCGTTGTCGGAGATCCCTATTACAGCCGTTCTTCCCCTTTCCGGATCATCTTTTTCTTCCTCCCTGATCCGGATTATTCCACCCCTTTCCATCGCCTCGCAGGCATTGACAAGGATATTTACTATGACCTCTTTTAGCTGCTCAGGGTCGGCTGAGACCTGAGGAAGAGTTCTATCTCTTTCCAGAATAACATCAACCTCATAATTGGTAAGCCTGTGCCGCATAAGCTGAATGGTAAGATCAACGACCTCTGATGGGGTTATCATTTGCGTCTTGAGCTTGGGAGGCCTCGAGAATTCAAGAAAGTTTTGCACGATGTTATCTATATGACGAATCTCCTCCGATATAACCTGAAAGTCTTCCTTCTGGTCTTTATTGAGAGATAAGGCGCGCCCCAAAGAAAAAAGGCGCATCTTTACCGAGGTCAGAGGGTTCCTTATGCTGTGGGCTGTTCCGGCTGCAAGTTTTCCTATGAGGGCCATCTTTTCTGACTGCAGGAGTGTCTCTCTGCTTCTTGCAAGTTCCAGGTGGGTCTTGTCCATGTCTCTCATAAGTCCTTGGACGCTATTGCTCAACGCCTTAACTTCATCTCCTCCTGAGGAGCCTTTGGGGTCTGCGGTCAAGGCCAATCTTTTCAGGGGATCAAGAATCTGCCTTATGATGAAGAAGGCCAGGAGGAGACCCAGAAGTATTACCAAGGTTATGGCGGCAAAGGCCCCCGCCCTTAGTGTTTTGGCTAGTACTAGGCTCTGCTCCCAAGCCTTGCTTATCATCTGTCTGTGAATCCCTTTGAATTCATCGCACCTCTTTAGAACCTCCATGAACTGGCTGCGGACCTCCTTATGCAGTTCAGAGGTGGTTCCCAGGTTTGCTTTCTTGTGGAGGGAAAGGAGCCTGTCTTTGAGTTCAACGTAGGAAAGATAGTCATTTTCTATTGTTTTTATCTTTTCCCGTTCTTTCTCTGATGAGGCCCTGGAATTAGCCTGATCAAGCCTATCCTTAAATATTTGCCTGTATTCGCCAAGCTGCCTTAGCCATTCAGGATCTCCGTCCAGGAAATAGTATGATACGAAGCCTTTTTGATTTATAAGAGCCTTTTCAAGCTCTTCAGCGGTTTGAAAGGCCGTGATCTCCCTGTTAATGAGGGATCCCAGAAGGTCATCCGTCCTGTGGGTGTACCACACGAGAACAAAGGCGCCTGAAATGGTTACAACAATAAGCCCCGTTATCATAATAAGGATGCGGCTTCGAAGTGTAAGGTGCCGGGGCATACCCCTCCTATCCGTCAGGGCCATATCTCAATTGTCGGGTAAAGCCCTTTTAGGCGGCCGTCTTGATAAGGTTGGATGGTGTTATAAGAAATGTCATGGGTCTTCTGCGCATGGCCTCTTCCATTGTTTCCATCGAAAAAGGCCCCGTTGGCTTCAAGTATGTGCTCTATTCGTTGTCTGAATCTTTCTACAAAGGTGGATCCGCTTCCCTCAAAGATCATTTCACCCAATTGGACTCGCCCATCAATCTTGGCTAATCTTTCAAGGGGGATAGAGTGCGTTTCAAGATCCTCCTGCTGTCTCACCAGTCCCCACACCAGATGATCGCTGGGGATTTCCACGGCATTCTTGATGTCAATAATGGTATGGGGCATTATTATAGTATTTTCCCCGATGATCAATGAGGCTTGGTCCCTGCCCTTAAGGAATGAATTGAATCCGACAAAAACTCTCTTGCCAAGTCTTGCATCTATGATGCTCGCTCCGTGCGCCGTGACATTGTATCCATCGAGATTCGATCTGATGATGTAACAGTTCTCCTGGGCGTTGGCCCCGGTTCCCATCCAGGCGTCCTCAAGGTAAGCCTTTTCTGCTACAAGCACGTTTTCGCTCAGGTGGGTCTTCCCCCTAACAACCGCATAATGACTGAGCGACGTGCCCTGAGGAACATGCAAAGGCACTTTTCGCCTTACGAGGTCGAAGACCTTCTGAAATTCAGATTTCCTCCTGTTGATAAAGTCAATAAATACGCCTCCTGGTTGTCCGCCAGGCTCCATGGAAACATATCTGTTAAGTTTGTCGGCCGGGTACTGATAGGTAAATTCAAAAAAACCTTCAGCTCTTATCCATAATCTTCCAGGGCTTATAGTCTTATGCGCTATTTCGCCGGTTTGAAGATATGCATAAGGACCTATTACGCAGTCATGGACGGTTGTAAGATCAATGGTGCTGAACGGTCCGAGAAAGCATCCTTCAACCGGGGAGCCATGGATATTGGCATAATGAAAGGATGCGGTGTTTCTTATAGTAAAATCCTCAGGATCTTCTGGGTCATGGGAGAAATTGTGGACGAGGTTTTTTATAAGCATGCTGTCCTTTATTCTTATGACCTCGTCTTCAAATACCGTCATCTCCATTCCGCCAAGCTTGATGGAATCCCCTTTCGCCTTAAGCTCATCGCCCCTAACATTGCTCTTGTAGATTACTGAGTCATCAACCGTGCATTTCCCCAGAAAATATGAGCCTGCAAGGCTGGATCTGCTGAAACGGAAATGGAGGGGATGGTGGTGGGTGAGACCGTAATACGCGTAAAACTTGAGCATCTGGGTGAGAGGGACGGCGTTTCGAATATACGGGCCAGCGTCAAAACGCCTTTCCCTGAGATTAATGTTTACCCTCTCAGTTATTCGATCAAGTGTCTTCTCGAGTTCTCTCATCGTAATTCTCTTTTCCAATCATCCCTTAATTATTGAGCAACGGCGCTTATTGGCATACCCATCAAAGGCCAAAGGATATAGATAGAAAATGCCACAAGCAGCATCAAAACAATGCTAGCGGGAATCCCGTACATGAAGAACTGCCCGGGAGTGAATTGCTTGGAGTCATAAGCGATCGCGTTAGGGGCAGCTCCGACAAGAAGCATGAACGGCATACCTGCGGTAACAAGGGATGCAAAGAGTATAACATGGGCACTTACTCCGAGATAGGGCGCGATAACAAGGGCGACCGGAAGTGATATCGCTATAGCGGCCACATTCATGATGAAGTTGGTCATAACCATGACAAAGAAGGCTATGCTCATTACGAATACAAACCAGTTGGATTCCTTGAACATGGCGAGCCAGTTAACTGCGAGCCATTTCGCGGCACCGGTATCCCACAGGCAAAAGCCGATGCTCATGGCTCCGGCAAAAAGGAGTATGATGTTCCACGGTATCTCCTCAAGATCCCTAATGTCCAGGACCCTGAATACAAAGAAAAGTACAGTGGAGATCAGAATTAGGGCGGTCTTGTCAATGGGTTCAAGTGCGGGGATAAATGACTTAAGCGACATTACGGCGATACAGGAAAGCACTATGACGGCGGCAAGAATTTCCCTTCCGGTAATGGGGCCAAGTTCTGAATTAAGCTGTCTGGCCTTGGCTCTTAACCCTTCGATTACCTTTTTTTCAGGCCTGCAGAATATCATGAAAAAACCCCAGAGCGCAAAGGTCATGAGCCATCCGACAGGAAACATGTAATAGGTGAGTTCAAAGAAACTCACATTCTTGCCGGCTATGTCATTAAAAAAACCAATGGCCACTGCGCCGCGAGCTGCCCCGAGCAGGGTGATTATGCTGCCGGCCCCTGCCACATAGGCCATGCCCATAAAGAGCGCCCTACCAAACCTTGTGGGCTTTTCTCCCTCCCCATAGAGGGCGTATATCGTGAGAAAAAGGGGATAGACGGTTGCCGCGACCGCCGTGTGCGCCATTACGTGGGTAAGCGCCGTAGTTACCACAAAACATCCAAGGAGTATCATGCTGGTGTTCTCGCCTACAATGTCTAGCATTTTGTACGCGAGACGCCTGGTGAGTCCGGTCTTTGTAAACACAAGGCCGATTACAACAGAGGCAAAGATAAACAGCACTGAAGGATCCATGAAGTCCTTAAAGGCAACCTTTGCAGGCCTTATTAGAAAAAGCGCCTGCAGGATGCCGATCGCAAGGCTTGTCACCCCTATTGGAACCACCTCAAAGACCCACCAGGTGCCGGCAAGGAGAAAAACCGCCAGCGCGCCCTTGGCCTCTTTGGAGAGCGCAAAGTGCTTTCCAAGCGGGTCAATCGCGTCAGGCCAGGGTGGAGAGTAATAAACAAGTGCGAAAAGGGAAACGCCAACAAGTATAAAGATGATTCGGCTCCATGAAATGCCGGCATTGTTATTCGTCATTTTATTCACTCCTCTTAGGTCATTTGATTTCTATATCGCGCATGTCTTGATTCTCTGACATATTTCCTTGAACACATCAGTAAGCCTCAAAATTCCGACAATCTCCTTGCCATTGGTAACAAGAAGAGACTGGTGATGGCCAATTACCAATTGGTGGATAGCCTCATCCAGGGTTGATTCATCTTTCACATATTCCCCCTTTGCAGGCTTGTACATGATATCCTTAATCATTATGGAGGAGGCCTTTTTGCAGATGTCGTCCAGGGGTTTTTCCCAAAGATGGAAATGTTCCTGCATGGAGCGGATAAACAGGGGGCTGAGACCTGTGCGTGAAAACGAGGATGAATCCCCGAAATCCTTGTACCGAGGCTCAAGGGCCCGCAGTACATCAAGCTGACTGATCTTGCCAACGACCATTTTTTTCTTGTTATAGACCAGAATGGCCCTGTGTTTGTACCTGGTTTGATCAAATACCTTCTGCGCCTCCTCAAGGGCCATGACCGCCTCGTAGAGGCTTGCCTCCTCCGAGCAGGTGGCATAGGAGGAAAGCGGGACCATCAGTTCTTTCACCATTATTGTTTTCATTCCAATGTCTCCTTAACCGGATAGATAATACAATGCTTTCTCATATCCTGAAGCAGCCATGCTCACCCATTGAGGAGCCTTACCAGAGCTGATTCAGGGTAGTAGTCAATTACATTAAGACATCCATAATCCTGGTGGATGCGGAAGATTTCCTCTATTTTCATTCGAAGCGCCTGAGCGAGGATGATCCTGTTGGTCCCTCCATGGGCCATAAGGACAAGGTCTCCGCCCTTATTTTCGCTGGAAATTCTATCTAGGCAGTTGATTATTCTATGGGAAAACTCCGACAGGGTCTCGGCTCCGCCGGGAGCGCGGTAATTGAGAAGATCATCTTGACGTTTTGAAAGCTCTTCAGGATATTGCTCCCTTAAGTGGGAAAGAGTTAAACCTTCCCATGCGCCGAAATACATCTCGCGCAAATCCTTTTCTATTCTTACAGGGACGTCGTGATGACAGCCTATTATCAGCGCCCCGGCATGAGCCCTTTTAAGATCGCTGGCATAGATCGCCGAGACGGCAGCAAGTTTGAGCCTTTTTGCAGCCTGCTCCATCTGAAGGATGCCAGTTTCGGTCATATCCACGTCGGTGTGTCCGTAAATGGGAAATGAATCAAAACCGATGACCTGTCCGTGGCGCAGAAGGTATAACCTCTTAAGCCTGTTCATAAGGCGGGACTATATTTGTTGATTGCGTGGTTGTCAATCAGCTTTGCCTTTATCCCTGTCAAAGATTGTTGTATAAAGAAAGCCTATGTCCCAAGGAAAAGCTGTTTTGTAAGCAATCACATGTGAGGCTGCTCAATAATTTTTGGGTATTGCTCATTCGAAACTGTAGAAAGGGATATTTCATTGAATAAGACTGAAAAGGAATGCTATGGCATCCTGGACAAGGTTTTTCCTGTGGGCTCCGACGGACTCAGGGAGGTTGTGACGGGCTGCTTTGATTGCTATGTCAAGAGGGAATGCCTCCAGGCTGCGCTTAAGACAAAAGAGGGACTTGGGTTCAGGTCTCAATTGCTTGAGAGAACACCTGCCCCCGGGGTATCGGGTTTTTTAAGACGATGGTCCGAGATGAAGGAGATCAGCAAGAGATTAAGGGAAGAGGAAAAAGGAAGATGACCGCAGAACTGGCCTGCCCATCCTGCGGCCTGACGAGGCCCCTTGAAGAGGAAAAGATACCGAAAAATGCCAGATGGGCGACATGCCCAAGGTGCGGAAGAAGGTTCCCCTTCCCAAGAAGGGCTATTATCGAGGTTCAATCCGCGCCTTGCTCCACAAGCCCGGAACCGTTGGATGAAAGAGAAAGCCCCCAGGATCAGGGAGATGATTCGAGAGGGTTTTTTGGACTTGCGATAGCCGCATCCATGGCGGCATCTTTTTCTCCAAGACGTTTTTTTGGCGCATCGGCAATCAACTATAGCATAAGGGAATCCTTCGCAATGGGCCTCTTTATGGGAGGGGCCGGGACCATGGCCGCTCTTTTCGGGCATAGCCTGCTCTCAGGACATACAGATGCCTTCTTTGGGATACCTTTGGATGGAGAGGCGACAGGCCTTGCCATGTTGGTTAGAGGACTTGCGGCTGCTCCTGTCTATGTGTCCCTGAGGATAATCGTATCAAGCGTCCTTATCCATCTGTGTCTTATGATTGTGAGAGGCGGGAAGAAAGGCTTTGGGGCGACCCTCAGAGTGGCTGCCCTTTCCCAGTTCCCTTATCTTTTTTCATTTCTTCCTTTCATAGGGTCCTGGCTCGGCATTTTCTGGAGCGGAGTACTTTTTCTTGTAGGACTGAAGGAAATACACGCAATAAGCTATGGGAGGGCCGTCGCCGGTTTTTTCGTAGCCTTTGGATTCCTTGGGATATTCGCCTTGGGGGCGGCGCTCAACATAATTTTCGGAATTCTTAAGACGGCCTTTTGAGGCTTTGGATAAGAAAGATGGGGCTACTGTTTATTTATGGGAAGCAGGATAGATTTTCAAAGCGTATTGAATGAGGCTCAGCTTGAGGCGGTAATGACCCTGGAAGGGCCTCTGCTTGTCATAGCAGGGGCCGGAAGCGGTAAGACGAGGACCCTGGTATATAGAACGGCAAGGCTTGTCGAGGAAAATATTCCCCCTGAATCCATACTGCTGCTTACTTTTACCAGAAAGGCCTCGCAGGAGATGCTTGAAAGGGCCGCTTCTCTTGCTGATCCGCGATGCAGGTTCGTATCCGGAGGAACGTTCCATTCCCTTGCCAACAGGGTGCTCAGAAGCCGTCCGGAGCTTCTTGGCTTTAGGTCGTCATTTACCATACTGGATCGGCCTGACATGGAGGAAATCCTTCAGTCCCTTCTACACGAATTCGGGGCTTCAAAGGCTGTACTGCGCTTTCCAAAGAGGAGCACCCTTGCAGGCATGGTAAGCAAGGCAAGAAACCTTGATAAGAATATAGAGTGGGTTTTAGAAAACGAATTTCAGCAGTTTCTTCACTGCGCCGCCGAAATAGTCAAGCTCGATAGGCTATATCACGAGTATAAGAGAGAAAACGCCCTCCTTGATTACGATGATCTTATATGCAGTTTCAGGGATCTACTCGGAAACAATGAAAATATGCGCATGGAACTCGGAGATGCATTCAGATTCATCATGGTGGATGAATATCAGGACACCAACGGCATCCAGGCAGACATAGTAAAGTGGCTCGGAGTCGGACACCGGAACGTGATGGCTGTGGGAGACGACTCCCAGTCCATTTACTCCTTCAGGGGAGCTAACTATAAAAACATGTTTGAATTTCCTTCCATCTTTCCCGGCACGAGGATTATCAAGCTTGAGGAAAACTATCGCTCCACCCAGCCTATCCTATCCTTTACAAACAGGTTGATGGAAAGGGCCGGTCTAAGGCACACCAAATGTCTTTTTACAAGGCGCCATGGCGGCGATCTGCCCATTGTGGTTGACACCAGAACGGAACCTGACCAGGCTCGCTATGTATGCAACTGGATAAAGAAGGAGATAGAAAAGGGGAGAAGGCTCAATGAATTTGCCGTGCTATTCAGGGCCGCCTTTCACTCCTTTGAACTGGAGGCCGAGCTTGCAAGGCAGGGGATGCCCTATGAAAAATACGGCGGATTCAAGTTTTTGGAATCCGCGCACATCAAAGACTTCCTTGCCTATTTAAGGGTGGGTACCAACGCAGGGGATGTTGTAAGCTGGATGAGGATCCTCAGAATGGTAAAGATGATAGGCCAGACAAAGAGCAGGCGAATAATTGAATGGATCAGGGAGCAAGACCTGCCCCCCAACCAGATAGACAATTGGCCGGATGCCGGGAAAAGCCGTGAGGATCTGAGCGCCCTGGGGCAGGTGTTGGAACTTGTTCGGCTGCGCAAGAAGGAACCTGTTGCAGCGGCCCGAGGGGTCTTGGAATATTACGGCCCCTTGATGCAGGAGAGGTTTGACGATTATCCCAAAAGGGAAAAGGAGCTTAATGAAATTATCCGCATGGCCGAACGATATGGGGATATAAGCAGCTTCCTGGATGATCTTGTCCTCGAACCCCCCAGCTCCGAGGCGGATATGACAAGAACGGAAAGGAAGGATTTTCTGACCCTCTCAACCGTTCATTCGGCAAAGGGGCTTGAGTGGTCAACCGTCTTCATCATCTGGGTCACAGAGGGACGCTTTCCCTCCTCCAAGGCTTATGCGGATCCGATGATGCTGGAGGAGGAGAGGCGATTGATGTATGTGGCCGCAACAAGGGCCAAAGACATTCTGGTATTGTGTTATCCGGGCCAGGAGAGCATGCCGTTTTGGGCATCCCAGGGCGGATTTGACAAGGAGGCGAGAGGAGGGCTGTCTTCCTTTGTGGAAGGTTTGGGTGATGACGTGGCCGAGTATCTGTCGGGGGTATCGGCAAGAAGGATGAGATTCTCGCAAACGGGACCCATCAGGGAAAGGATGCCCTCCGAGCCTAAGACGAAGCCGCTTAAGCCCGGCGACAGGGTAAAACATCCCGCCTTCGGCACAGGGGTAGTCTCCAGACTTTTTGGGAAGAGCAGACTCGAAGTCCTGTTTCGCGACGTGGGCCGAAAACTTTTGCAGCTCGAATACACCAAGCTTGAAAAGCTCTAAGAGAGGAATGAGGAACCAGGAATGAGGAACCAGGAACGTTGAACCTTTATGGAAAGGAGAAGACCATGACGGAACTTACTCTATGGAAAAATCAGCAAATCAGCCTTCTTAAGAAAGACATGGACAGGCTCTTTGACCGTTGGTGGTCTTTGTTGGCCGGGGGATCGGCGGGACAGAGCTTCCCGTCCATAGACGCCGTTGAGGGAAAGGATGGAGTTGTTATCAAGGCGGAGGTGCCTGGTTATCATCCGGATGAAATCGAGATAAATTTCTCCGGTGATGAATTGACCATACTCGGCAAAAAAACATTGAACAGGATTTCGGGTGACCTCAGCATGGGGAGGAGCGCCCTGGAGTCTTTTTCAAGAACCGTACGGCTTCCCTGCAGTGTGGATTCAGAAAAGATCGCCGCTTTCTATGAAGAAGGTGTGCTGACAATAAAAATGCCAAAAAGAAGCTCATCAGGAAGACGCCGTATTGAGATTGTTACAAAGTGATTTCTTGTCGGGAGGATATTGCCGTGATTAGTGTCGTTAATGATGTTTCGTGGGAAAAGCTGCGCTGGCGCCTGGATCCCGCTTCACTGCCTTTCGAGACAACAAATGATATCGCTCCCCTGACTGAAATAATAGGGCAGAATAGAGGGGTGGAGGCCTTTCGTTTTGGAATGCGCATGACAAAGCGCGGTTACAATGTCTTTGTTACAGGCACTGCCGGGACAGGAAGACTTACTACCGTCAAGAAGATGCTTAAGGAGATGAGCAAAGAAGACAGGATTCCTGATGATCTTTGCTACGTTAATAATTTCAGGAATCCTGAGGAACCTGTCTTGCTTCGTCTCAAGGGAGGAGTCGGCATTGTCTTCAAGCAGGATGCGGCAGGTCTTGTTGAAAGGCTTAAGAAGGAGATTCCCCAGGTCTTTGAAAGCGAGGAGTATATCAATCTGAAGAAGGAAGTAATGGAGGCCTATGAAAATAAGGGCAAGGGTTTTTTCAAGGCCCTTGACCAGAAGGTGAAGGAGGAGGGATTTGCTCTGGTGGACGTGCAAATGGGCCAGTATAAGAGACCGGAGGTTATGCCTGTAGTGGACGGACAGCCCGTGAACATAGACCAGGTGGAGCAGATGGTTGAAAAGGGCCGCTTTCCCAAAGATGAGTTTGAATCCATGAAGGAGAAACAGACTCGCCTCAGGGAAAATATAGATCAGATATTTATGGAGCTGAGGGATCTGCAAAAAGACGTGCAGGAAAAGGTAGAGGAGATGGACCGAGTTATGTTCATGAAGACAGCTACTGAGCTTGCATCTCCGATAGTCGCGGCTCACAAAAACGAAACTGTAACCAGGCATATAGAGTCAGCGCTGGAAGACATGTCGCAGAATCTGGCGATATTCAGGCCTCAGGTTCAACCCCCCGTGCCTGGTATGCCTGTGATGTTCCCTGAGGCTGATCCATTCCAGCCTTATCAGGTGAATCTCATTGTTGACAATAGCGAAGGCAAGAGCCCGCCCGTAATAATCGAGGACTACCCGACTTACAGAAATATATTCGGAAGCATTGAAAGGATTGTGGATAGAAGCGGTCTTTGGAGAACCGATTTCAGCAAAATCAAGGCCGGCTCTCTGCTCAAGGCAAACGGAGGTTACCTGGTGATCAATCTCCTCGATGCGATAGTGGAACCCGGGGTGTGGCCTGCGCTCAAAAGGGCCTTGAACAGTGAAAAGCTGGAGATACAGACCTATGATCCTTTTTATCTTTTTACGACAAGCGGACTCAAGCCTGAACCCATAGATCTTGACACAAAGGTGGTAGTTATTGCTGATGAATATCTTTATCACCTCCTTCTTTTCTACGATCAGGATCTGAAAAAGATATTCAAGGTGAGAGCGGATTTTGATACGTCAATGGATAAAAACGATTCCAGCATAAAACAGTTCGCGGCATTTGTGAAAATGAAGACCGACGAGGAGAAATTGCTCCCTCTCTCTAGGGATGCGGTCGCAGCCCTGATAGAGGAGGCCGTGCGCATGACCGGCAGGCAGGAGAAGATCTCAACGAGCTTTCCCACCTTAACAGACCTGCTTCGGGAGGCAGACTTCTGGGCAAGGGAGGAGGGAGAAGCACTTATGGGTGAGCGCCACATCGTAAAAGCGGTCGAAGCCAGGATATACCGATCCAGCCTGATAGAGGAGCATATACAGGAGATGATTGACCGAGGAACCCTGTTGATAGACATCGAGGGCGAAGCGGTTGGTCAGGTAAACGGTCTTGCCGTATATTCTCCGGGCGATTATATGTTCGGGAAGCCGAGCCGCATCACGGCATCCACCTCAATGGGCAGGGCCGGCATTATAAATATAGAGAGGGAGGCGGATATGTCCGGCAGCACCCATAACAAGGGGGTGTTGATTCTGGGCGGCTATCTTCGCAAAAAATACGCACAAGATAAACCCCTCACCATGAGCGCAAGCCTTGCCTTTGAGCAGTCCTATTCAGGTGTGGACGGAGACAGCGCGTCATCTACCGAGATATATGCGCTTTTGTCAAGCCTGTCAGGCATACCTGTCAGGCAATACATCGCCGTAACAGGGTCGGTAAATCAGCAGGGAGAAGTTCAGGCTATCGGAGGGGTCAATCAGAAGATCGAGGGATTCTTTGATTGCTGCAGGAAGAAGGGTCTCACGGGCAGGCAGGGGGTCATGATCCCTGAGAGCAACCTCAATGACCTTATGCTCCGAAAGGATGTGGTTGAGGCGGTAAAGGAAGGACAATTCCATATATATAGTGTCAGGACGATTGATCAGGGAATAGAGATCTTGACTGGCGTTCCTGCCGGTGATCGCAGTTCAGATAGCACCTATCCCGAAGGCACTGTGAACTGCATTGTTGACAAGAGACTCATGGAGTTTGCCAAGGGATTGAAGGAATTTGGAGAAACGGAGGGATTCGAAAAAGGCAAGAAGGCGCGTGCCGGGAAAAAGAAAGGAAAAGCAGGAAAGGCGCCGGGTGCGGTCTAGAACAATGGAGGGCCCTTTGCGGGAAAGAATAGAATGGGCATGGGAACTCTATAGAAATCGAGCGGAAGAGTTTCTCCGTGATGAGAGGCTGGCAGGGTTGCTTGATAGTTACCGGAGGGCTTGCAAAAAGAGCGGCGAACTGAGGGTCGAGGCGGGGGTGGTAACCCAGTGCGGAATCTGCGAAAAACTTGAAGGCGGTTCCTGCTGTGGAGCTGGGATAGAATTGCGCTATGGGGAATGGCTTCTTTTCATGAATCTGCTGCTTGGCGCTGAACTGCCTAAGAAGAGGGCCTATGCGGATAGCTGTCTTTTCCTGGGGCCGGCAGGATGCGTTCTGGCTGCCAGAGACGTACTCTGCGTCAATTACATGTGCGCCAGGATAACCGACAGGTGCAAAAAGGGGAAGATTCTCGAACTTCAGGAGGCGGAAGGGGAGGAACTCGGGCTGTTGTTTCTTATAAACGAGGAGATCAAGAAAAAGGCCGATAGAATCTTTGCCAAAAAGGAAACAATATTGTGATAGATTTTCATGCCGCGCCCGCGGCAGTTTATTGCAGAGAAACCTCAGAAAATCGTGCTGCATTTTGATGGGGTCTTTGTGGACGATATAATTAAAAAGGTTCTTGGCAGGGTTGCAGCCTTTTACGACCAAAGAAAGGTCGGAGAGACCGGCGCGCTTGGTTTCAGAAGGTCATCGGATCTCAGTACGCTCATAGCCTGCGCTGAAATCCTTCTTAAAAACGGGTTGATCATACCGGGCAAGAGCCGCTTTCTCGACCTTGGCTGCGCAGACGGCAGGGTAAATGTATTCTTCAGCTATCTGGTCAAGCTTTCGGTGGGAATAGAACTGGATGAATGGACGGTTGAAGAATATCCTGGTCTCAAGAAATATCTTGAAAAAGAACTTGCAAATCAGGGGCTGCCCAGGCCGCCATCCAACATAAGCATATTTGAAGGAGACTCAGCGGGGTCTCAGGTCTATCGCGCCATTAAGAGAGAGACCGGCGCGGACTTTGGTGATTTTGATCTTTTTTACACCTATCTTGTGATGCATGAGGAGTTTGCTGAACTGATAAAGGCCAGGGGAAGAAGAGGATCTGTGTTTCTGATTTATGGAGTTGATAAGATCCTGCCTCGCTACGCCGGGCTTAGCCTGCTTCCTTTCAGTCCCATGAAGGGTGTTTTGGCGGCCTACAGGAAAGAATGATGGAGCTTAAAATGTTTCCGGAAGATCGGAGTTAAAGGACATGAGAAAAGGAAGAGCGTCCATTATTTTATTGATCCTGATTTGTTCAGCATTGACTTCCGGCTGTTTTATCCTGGACGGAGGCGAAAAGAAGGCAAATGAGTTCTATCAGCTTGGACTCAAGGCGGTTCAGGGAGGAAAAGATGCCGAGGCGGTTATTCACTTTAAGAATGCGCTAAAGAAAATGCCGTCACACGCAAAGGCACGTCTTGAACTAGGCCTTTCCTATCTAAGGCAGTCCCAGGTTCAGTTCGCAGTCAGAGAGCTTTCCCTGGCCGCAGGCAATAAGGAGACCCTTGAGGATGCGTCAAGGGTACTTGCGCAGGTTTATATGCAGATTGGAGAGTTCTCAAGGGCCGTTCCATTTCTTGAAGGTATCCTGGCCAAAGGGTCTCCTGCGCTCCATGACTTCCTGATGCTGGGCGAATGCCTTCTGACAGTTCGCAGATCCAGTGAGGCATTAGGGGTATTGGAAAAGGCTGCGGAAAATTATCCCAAGAGCGCGTTTCCCAAGATCCATCTTGCAAGGGCGTTACTCCTGGACGGAAGAGAGCGTGATGCAAGGGTAAAGATAGAAGAGGCGCTTTCCCTTGAAACTGGAAACATCGAAGTTCGTCTGCTGGCGGCGAACTTTTATGAAAGGGCTGGTGATGCTGCAGAGGCAGAGAAGGCTTTCAGAAAGGTGCAGGGCGATTTTCCTGCTGACGCCCTCTCCTGGATCTCTCTGGCCCGGTTTTTTCACAGAGTTAAGAAGACCGTCGAGGCGGAGGCAGCTCTGAAGGAGGCATTAGAGGCCGGAATAAAGGATCCCTCAGTACTTCATCTGCTTGCCATAACCTATCACTTGAAAAAGGATTTTGATTCCGCCCTCGAAACCTTCAAAAGGGCATCCGGTGAATTTCCCGATGACTGGAGAAGCATGATCCTCCTGGGGGATTACTATCTGGTCCTGAAGAGAATCGCAGAGGCCAAGATCACCTATGAGAAGGTTGTAGAAAGGTGGCCTCAGCTCGTGCCGGTCAGGTCTAAGATGGCGGAGGTCTTGATCGCCGAGCGTAAATACGAAAAAGCGCGCCAGCATGTGGAGGCGATCCTTAAAGATGATTCCCGATATGCCAGGGCTCGAATACTGAGAGGAATACTCCTTTTGACTGAAGGCAAGATCTCTCAGGCGAGAGAGGATTTCCTGAGGGCACAGGAAATCATTCCTCGCTCACCAGACGCAAGATTTCTTTACGGCATGACATTTTTTGAAGAGGGCCGCTATGATTTGTCTCTATCAGAGCTGGTCGAGGCCCTTGAGGTTGCTCCTGCCTCCGTAAATGTAAGGATAGCGCTTTCCTATGTGTATTTCAAAACCGGAAGGCCCGGGGCGGCGATTGACGAACTTACCAGGGTCCTTGAATCACAACCGGGCAATGAGCAGGCCCTTATGCTGAGGGCTCAGGCCTTCAGGGTCACAAGACAGTTTCAAAGGGCTGAGGCGGATTATCTGAAGGTCATTGAGATGATGCCTGAGCTTGCTCTGCCCAGAATCAGACTGGCTGAAACTTATATGGCGATGGGTGATGCGGCGAAGGCGGCAGAGGCTTTGAAGCGACTGGCCGAGGAACCCTCAGCCGATACGCGCGTTCTTGAGTTGACGGTTCGGGTTTATGTGAGTGACGGAAGATACGATGACGCTATGAGCCTTTTGGAAGACCACGGGAAAAGAAGGCCCGATTTGATCGCCATATCAATCTTAAAGGCAGGGGTGCTCTTGCGGAAGGGAGATTTTGAAGGGGCGGAGGCAATACTCAAGGACCTCAGGAAGAGGAATCCCTCTTCAATTACACCCTCCCTATTGCTGGCAAGGGCATACCTCAACAGGATGGAGTATGACCGCGCGATAGAGACTTATCTGGAAGCTCTTGCCCTGGAACCCAAGAATACTGATGCGCTTTGCGGAAAAGCCAGGGCTCATTACTTGGCTGGGCGCACTGATGAGGCAATAGCCGCCTACGAGGAGGTTCTTTCCATAAACGAATCCCTGGCGCCGGCAGCCAATGACCTTGCGTATATCTATGCCGAGTCGGATAGAGAACTTGACAGGGCTATGGTGCTCGCGACAAGGGCAAAGGAAATGCAGCCTCAAAATCCTGACATACTAGATACCATCGGATGGGTTCAGTTCAAGAAGGGCCTGATGGCGCACGCCGAGAAAAATATCAGAGATGCCATGGGCAGGAGATCCGCTGAGCCTCTGTTTCATTATCACCTCGGATCTTTATATTACAGAACCGGTAGATACAAAGAGGCCTCCTCATCCCTTAATGAGGCGGTACGTCTCGGCCTGGCCGAAAAGGAGGCACTGGAGGCTAAAGAAATAGTAGAGAAAATGAAAAGAATGGCAGCGGATCTTGAAAGGGCTGAAAGGTATGCGGAGAAGGGAGAATCTCCAAAGGCAGCAAAAGCTTATGAAAGCGTACTGAAAGAAGGTTTTCAGTGGAAGGCCGCTGAGGCGCTTGCCGCGCTCTATGCCGATTTGAACGAAAATCTGGACAGGGCGCTGTTGCTTGCCAGACAGGCCGCTGAGGCGTTTCCTGAGAATCCGCGTCTGGCTGGGACGATGGGGTGGGTTCTTCTCAAGAAGGGCGCCAGGACCTCTGCCGGACGTTATCTTCATAAGGCAGTCATAGGAGACCCGGATGATCCCGTATCCCATTACCGTCTGGGGGTCTTCCATTATGAAGGCAAGGCATATACAGAGGCTTCAAAGGAGCTTGAAAAGGCCTTAAGCGTAGGGCTTCCCCTGAATCTGGCTGGCAACGCCTCAAATATTATCAAGGATATTCAAAAACAGGACTCTGATAATTAGTGTCCATCCGTAAATGAATGCGTGACGCCCTCCCGTAATTCCGGTGCCCGCTGTGTCGGGTTTGTGGCAGGCACTGGCCCCCCCCAATCTTTTTTTGATGTTGGATAAAGTCTCGCATGACGTAATAATGGGCTTTCCGGATGGGCCTCCATTAAGCTTATTGATGTCAGGTAGTTAGCGCCTTGTGGCATATCTCCAGATAATGTTCCACCTGTGGGGAATGCCTGCATAGAGAGAGGCATTGCAGAGCCTCTTCAAATCTTTTGAGATTGATATAGGTTATTCCAAGGCACATCCTCAAGGAATCGCTCTCAGGGAAAAGCTCAAGTCCCCTGGAGACAAGCACCAGGGATTCCTCGTATTTCCCCTGCCTTTGCTTTAAGATAGTCAGACCGAGATAGGCGCGATGATCATCATGATATTCAAGAGCCTTCTGGAAAAGGATTTCAGCCGTATTTTCCCTGTCCGCAATAGCCTGGTTCTGAGAATATTCCCCGTGAGTAAAGGTCATGGCAAGCCTTGAGAGAAAATCCGCGTGATGAGGATACAGGTGGGGCAGATCTATCAGATCAATGGATTGGGCAAATGAGGAAAGTTTTTCCCAGAAATGGTTCCTCAATGTCTTTCCGTATTCCAGGACGAGTTCCCTGGAGAGAGAGGAATCTGTTTCGAAATACATTATGTCTTCGATGGGATCAAGCCATATCTTGTCTGTCAGACCGGTGTTCTTGAGGTAGGTCTCATATAGTGAAGTGCCGGGATATATGTCCAGGATATAGAAGATCGCTCCCAGAGGCCGAATCTTGTCAATTAGCTCTAAGCTCTCCTGAATAGTTGATCTTGTTTCGCCGGGCGAGCCGTAAATGAAATAGGCCCTTGGGAGTATCCCGTATCTTCGCGTGAGAGCGAAGGCCCTTACCATGGATTCTTCCTCGATCTGTTTGTTAAGGTAGGTTCTTATCGCGGGAGAGCCACTTTCCACTCCATAGCTTATCTGCGTGCACCCGGCGCGTCTCATCCATTCGAGGATCTCCCCGTCCACACGGTCTGCCCTTGATATTGCAAACCAGGTTATATTGAGCTTTCTCTCAATTATCAGACAGCATATCTCGATAGCCCTGTCCTTTTTTAAGGTGAAGGTATCATCTGAGAAAAAGAAAAAACTTGTGCCTCTTGAATAAAGTCGCTCCAACTGATTCACAAAATAAACAGGGGAATGAAACCTGACCTTTCTGCCCCAGAACATCGGAGATCCGCAGAAGGAGCACTGCCACGGGCAACCCCTTGAAGAGGCCAGATGGTCGAAATCGAAAAAACGGGAAGGATCGGGTAGAGAGTCAAGTTCTTTGATAAATGCCCTTGGAGGATTCCTTACCGGCCCGCCGGGGCCTCTAAAGGCAATTCCATCAATGGCTGAGATATCCGTGGTATCTCCTTTATCGAGCCTCCCTACTAGTTCCTCAAAGGTAGTCTCTCCTTCTCCGAGTACGACGAAGTCTAACCATGGAAAATGTCTCAAGAGATGCTCCCATAGAAAGGTGGCGCCGACTCCTCCGAAGACGGTTTTTATTGCCGGGTTTATCTCCTTGGCCAGTTTCGCTATGCTTATGGCCCCCCAACGGTTGGCATTTAAAACGGAAAAACCTAATAGATCAGGTTGCTTTTCAATCAAGGTCTTGCGTACCAGGTCGGGATTGTCACCCGCGTCGCACCAGTTAAGGATCTCAACATCGTGGCCTTTATCCTTGAGGACAGCTCCTATGTAATACAGACCAAGCGGCGGGGATTGGATCTCTTCGACATGGATACGGCTTGAAAGGAAAAACGGATATATAAGAAGTACCTTCATCATTTTATTACCAAGGATAAAGCATAAAAAAAGGTCCTGTTTGGGGTCGGCAAAACATACGGCGTTGACACCGGTACTGCACGCTTATAGCATTTAACGGCAGATGATGGAAGTCTATTGATCTCAAGCGCATTTTCATTTTTTACTATGGGGATGCGATTTCTCGGGGCCTTTTAAGATGTACCGACGGGAGACCGCAAAAAAAAATGATGAAAGACTCGGAACGGAAAAGTTTAGCAAGGACACCCTTTCTGAATGCTTATGTTCTTCTTGCGGCGCGGGATAAGGAGATTGCTCTGCCCCGATACCAATGTGAAAGAGATAGAGGAAGTTCTGCCAAGCTTAAATTGTAACTGATGAAAACCTCGAAGGGGGGACTGCTGTAATTGAGGGATATTGTCGTTGCTGCTGTGTCCATGGAATCTTCTCCGCTGGAGATGAAAAAGAATCTGGATAAGACCTTTGAAATCGCCCTTGCCGCGAAGAGGGAGGGGGCGGAGATAGTTTGTTTTCCAGAGCTTTCCGTCACTGGTTACCTTCTTGATGGTTTTGAGAGCCTATACAACCGAGAAGGGATGGAGGATCTGCTTGAACTGCTGAAAGATGTTGCCGAGGAGACTGGGATTGTCATC
>JBGSUA010000076.1:0-11593 GCA_041753575.1 Desulfatiglandaceae bacterium | reverse complement strand
AGGACGATGTGTTTGGTATTCTTGTAATCAAGCCCTATCTGCGCGTCCGTGTAACCGAAAAGAGACCTGCACGCTGTATTTACAGAGCCCTTGCACAGGGCGTCGTGGGTGAAGTGATTGGGAGACCCGATCGCCTTGAGGAATGTCTGACTTACGTGGGTACTCAGCTGCGTCCTTTCCCCCAGGGCGACACTTCGTCCTCCGTGCTCATCAATAATCTTTTTGAGACCGTCTCCGACATAGTCAAGTGCCTCCTTCCAGGATGCCTTCTTCCATTTGCCCGATCCTCTGGGGCCGGTCCTGATCAGAGGTGATTGAAGTCTCTGGTGGTCTTTCAAGAGGGCGATACCTGCGGCTCCACGGGGGCAGAGGCTTCCTTCCATGCCGGGGACATGAGGGCTCCCTTCAATCCACTGGACCTCATCGTCTTTTACAAATACCTTTATGGGGCAGCGTACCGAACACATGAAACACAGGCTGTAAACTACCTTTTCCATATTTCATCTCCTTCTATGCGGCCTGGGATAGCTTTACCGCCTTCAGACTGTGCCGGAGAGTATAAAAAAATATAATCTTGTTGTCAAAGCGTTACCCCGGTGCCTGCCATGGAAAATATCGAAGGGTTGTCCTTATCTCTTGACATAAGAGAAGGTTGGAATAGTGTAGAATATGGTCTGGTCTTAGGATTGATTAGCGGAATATGCCCGCATCATGAAATTGTATAAAGGGGTGCTGCATGGGAACGAATCTGGATTATAGTTGTATCTGGAGCTTTTTTTTTGCCATCCCAATTTGTACTTTTTTGGCTCATCATTGTCAGAAATAAGGGGGTTAAAGAATGTCACGAATCTTTACGAGTATTTCAATTGGTTTATTCTTCCTCATGGCATCATGCGCTTCGGTTCCGGAACTCAACACCCATTATCAAATGCCTTTCCCCAGCGGCCAACTCAAGGGAAAACGTGTTGTTCTCGTCGTCGAAGACACCAGGAAGGCTTCTGATCTGCTTGGAAACGGGGCCGGCGCTGAGTTCAGCCGTTTTACGAATAAGGTCACATTCAGCATAGCCAGGCCGGGGGAGGCCGGTTTCAGACTTGGTCCCTATGACGTGCCTGGTATGATAAAGGAGGCATTTAAGCGGCGGCTTGAGTCTGAAGGGGTTATCTTAGGCTTTGACAAAAAGGACCCTGATAAGCATCTGATTATTTCTATAAGTGAATTGCTCCTGGACCTTGAGGGAAGGATGTGGAAGGGCAGGATGGCCTACGAGGCCAAAATAGTTGATGACGGGAGAGTGAGTTCCAGGGAAAACATCAGCGGCCAGTCGGAAAAGGCTAGGCTGGTCGGGCGTCAGGGGGCCGATGAGGTGATGGGAGAAATGGTTACGGATATGGTCAACCGGCTTGATCTTATCCGGCTTTTCAAGGAGGCCGGCATTTGATATGCCTTCTTCCATAAGAGGCTCCGTCTTCGTTGTCAGTCTCGGCTGCGCCAAGAATCTGGTTGACAGCGAGCACATGCTCGGGATGCTCTCCAACGCCGGCTTCAATATATGCGGGGATATTGATGAGGCTGAAATTGCAGTCATCAATACATGCGGGTTTATTGAACCGGCAGTTCAGGAGGCATTGGATACAATACTTGAGGTTGCAAGGAAGAAAGAAGAAGGGAGACTCAAGAGACTTATTGTCACCGGCTGCCTTGTGCAGCGTTACGGCTACAAGATCAAGAAAGAGATGCCTGAGGTGGACGCTTGGCTTGGAACCTCAGAGCTTCACCGTATTGTCGAAGCGATAATAAGCTCTGATGGGCCTTGTATCCTTATCTCCAGACCCTGTGGCCTTCATTTAAGCGATCAGCCCAGGGTAAGGACCACCCCGTTTTATTCCTCCTATATGAAGATAGCCGAAGGTTGCTCTAATCACTGCACCTACTGCACCATCCCTGCCATCAGGGGGCCGCTCAGAAGCAGAAACATAGAAAGCCTTGCTTCAGAGGCAAAGGTTATGAGGGATGAAGGGGTAAGAGAGATCAACCTTATTGCCCAGGATACAACCGAGTACGGGAGGGACTTGTACGGAAAACCGGCGCTGGAAGACCTTCTGGAGTCTTTGCTTGAGTTGGATGGCATCCCATGGATAAGAGTGCTTTACAGTAACCCGGCAGGAGTCACGGATAGGCTCCTGGACCTTATCGAGAAGGAAGAGAGGCTTTGCCCTTATCTTGACATCCCTGTGCAGCATGTGGACAACTCCCTTCTCGGGCTAATGGGAAGGCCATACGATAGAGGGTTTCTGGAGGACCTGATTTCCAACATCCGCTCTAGAAGGCGGAGGATATCACTGAGGACTACGGTGATGGTAGGATTTCCGGGTGAAACGGAACGCTCCTTCGAGGAACTTGAGGCCTTTGTGGCGGAAAAGCGCTTTGACTATCTCGGTTCATTTGCCTACAGCGCCGAAAAAGGCACAGCGTCTGAAAGGTTTCCGGACAGGGTTGCCCGTAGAGTCGCCCGCAAAAGACTTCGAAAAATTATGTCCAGGCAGACCGGGATATCCCTTGATCTCAATCGTGGGCTTATCGGCTCATCCCAAAAGGTGCTTGTGGAAGGGCCTAGCGATGAAACCGATCTGCTCTTAAAAGGAAGAACTGCTGTGATGGCTCCTGATGTGGACGTACAGGTCCTTATCAATAAAGGCTCTGCAAATGTGGGGGAGTTTTATCCGGTAATCATAACGGATGCTCACCCCTACGATTTGATAGGCGAAGTGAAGGAGGATTTTCCCGGTCATGAACAACAATTGTTTTGACAATGGCTCACATGGTGTTTTTATAGTGTGGACATGCGCGGGGAAAGATGGGAATCGTAACCTTTTATGAAGAATGCCTGGAACATTCTGACCGAATACAAAGAAGACCTTGAGAGGATAAACGCGGAGCTGAGGGGCTTTCTCAATTCCAGGGTTAGCCTGGCCGAGGACATGGGAACCCATACCCTTTTGGGGGAAGGGAAGCGCTTGAGGCCCCTTCTGTTTCTGATGTGCTGCAGACTGCTTTCATTCTGGAGGGTAGATCTCTACAGGATTTCAACCATCTTCGAATACATCCATGCTGCCTCTCTTCTTCATGACGACGTTATAGACAACTCTCAGATGAGGCGTAAGAGGCCTTCCGCAAATAGCCTGTGGGGAAACCACGCTGCGGTTCTTGAAGGAGACTATCTCTACTCCAAGGCCATGACGCTGGCCGTGGAAACCGGCAGTCTTGAATTTCTAAGCGTCCTCACAAGCGCGACAGTAGAGATGTCAGAGGGCCAGATTCTTGAACTGGCCCATCAATTCGATTGGGGTCTCACAGCCGACAGATACCTTGAGATAATAAAGGGAAAGACTGCCGCCCTCATATCCGCGGCAAGCGCATCCGCCGGCATTGTTGCCGGCGCCGCACGAAGAGAGATTGAATCCCTGTCGGTCTTCGGGCTAAATGTCGGCATGGCATTTCAGCTTATTGACGACCTCCTTGATTATGTCTCAACTGAGCAGGTATTCGGAAAGCCGGTCGGGAAGGATCTCGAGGAGGGCAAAATCACCCTGCCTTTGATCTATACGCTTAGAGAGCTGAGCGATACTAAGAGAAGAGAGATAAGAGAAAGCTTTTCAGCGGATGAAACCCCCAAAGCGGCCACAGAGGCAGTCATGGATCTCGTGAGGGCCGGAGGTGCGCTGGAAAAGATCCGCACAGAGGCCAGGGAGTATCTGGATAAGGCCTCCGCCGCTCTTGGAGTGTTTCCTCCAGCCCGGGCCAGAGACCAGCTTATGGATCTGAATGCCTATTTGATAGAAAGGGATTTTTAGCGCCCATCATTTTCCGAACGGACACAAAGGATATCGGCATTCCCTGCAACCCAGGCAAAAGCCTCCATGGGCCATCTCGGCAAGATCTCGTCTTGTTATAGTTTCTCCCGCGAGCACCCTGGGAAGCAGGAGGTCGAGGATGGTTGTTCTGAAATAGAGGACGCAGGCAGGGATACCTACTACAGGGACTTCTCCTATCCTCCCACAGAGAAACATGGCACCAGGCAGCACCGGAGTTCCATAGACCACATCGGCGGCCCCCGCGTCTGCTATTGCAAGTCTGCTGACATCATCAGGGTCAACGCTCATTCCTCCGGCTACCATTATGAGACGCGCTCCCATCTGCATCTGCTTCTTGATGGAGGAGGCTATTACCTCTCTATTGTCCGGCGCGAAGGTAATGTCGAGGACTGGGCATCCGAAGGTCTCAAGTTTCTTTCTTAGGATTGGAGCGAACTTATCCTGAATGATCCCATGAAAAACCTCATTTCCGGTTATGACTATGCCTGCTGCTGGATTAGAAAAAGGAATCACCGAGAATATCCCCCCCGATGACCTTGCTATGGATGTTGCTTTATTAAGAATATCCTCATCTATGATCAAAGGTATTGCCCGTGTTGCCGCGATGATTTCTCCCGGCTCCACGATGGAATTGTTGTGGCGTGAAGAGCAACAGATGTCGGGTACCATGTTCAGCTCCGTCAAGGCGTCCACCTTCACCTTGAGAAGACCTCGAAAGGAAGCCTTAAGAGATATCTTACCCTCAGAGGGCGGAAGCGACCTGGTCACTCCGGGGCCCATAAGTGCCTCGGAGAGCCTTATTGCCGCATCGTCTTCATGAACCTCGCCCGGCCCCAGAATGAGCACATACAGATGCTCCTTTCCAAGCCGCCTTAAATGCTCGATGTCCTCTCGCCTTACGATGTGTCCCTTTTTGAAGGCCGGCCCCTTGAACTGGGCGGGCCTTATTTCCGTTATGTCGTGGGCAAGCACTTTGCCGACAGCCTCCTCCAGGGTGACGGAATAGGAGGAGGATTTGTACTTGCTTGTCATAAGTGTTCTCCCTTCTGCTTTGATGAACTCAAAAAACCTTTTACTGCCAAGGCCCATTTTTTCTTGAAACAGCAAACGTTTTATAGGGCATATCGCGATTATTTCCAAGATGTAAAATATTCTGACATACACGCCTGACGACCTGGTGAAAATGACATGTCTAACCCGGTCAACACACTTGAAATATGCGCCTTTTTCTCACCAGGGCAAAGGCAGGCTTGTGGAATGAATGGTGCATAAATTTTTTCTTGACACCTTTTGAAAATCGGATATAAATACGCTTGTTAAAAAATGCACAAAGTGCCTTATCGGCCATCATGCAAACCCGAGGTTAAGTATTAACCGGCAAAGCAGCAAGGAAGCGGGGAGGTTTTTTTTGAGGACGGATTTTGTTGACATCCTGTGTTATTGGGCAACAGCTCGCCGTCTTATGCCCAGCGAATGGGGTTTGAAGTCGATAATTTGGTAAAGGGCCGCTTTCCTTTCAGGAGGGCGACCCTTTTGTTTTCTGATGGTAAGCCTATGGCATCATTTAAACCATACCCAAAAGAAAGGGGGTGCTGAAAAGGTAATTTCTCTGTATAATGTGAACGTGATTGAATCCTTAAATCATTACATCTAGGAGGTAAAACAATGCCAAGTTTTGTTATGGTTGAGAAGTGTGATGGTTGCAAAGGGCAGGATAAGACAGCATGTATGTATATCTGCCCCAACGACCTGATGGTGCTCGATAAGGAGCGGATGAAGGCATATAACCGTGATCCTTCCATGTGCTGGGAATGCCAGTGCTGCGTAAAGATTTGCCCGCAGCAGGCAATGGATGTGCGCGGCTATTCCGATTTTATTCCTCTGGGAGCTAGCGTAGTACCGCTTCGCGGCTCACAGGACATTATGTGGACGGTTAAATTCCGTGACGGCAGCATGAAAAGGTTCAAGTTCCCCATTAGGACAACAGAAGAGGGGACAGCCAAACCGACCGCCGGTTATGCGACTCATGATGACCTGAAGAGTGAAGCACTGGCAACTGAACCCGCATCCCTGGGACTCCAGGCAGTTCCCACTAGAAAGTAAAAGGAGGTATAAAGATGGCAAATTTTCAAACAGTGGAAGTAAAAACCGACCTCCTGATCGTAGGTGGGGGATTTTCAGCATGCGGCGCGGCCACAGAAGCTGCTTACTGGGCCAAGAAGCATAACCTTAAGGTAACGCTTGTTGATAAGGCTGCCCTTGACAGAAGCGGCGCGGTAGCCATGGGCCTCTCAGCTATCAACCAGTATATCGGAATCAGGGACGGCGCCAATACAGTTGAGGACTATGTCCGGTATGTGCGTCAGGACCTTATGGGCGTTTCAAGGGAAGACATTGTGTACAATATCGCCCGTCACGTTGACTCATCAGTGCATCTTTTTGAGAAGTGGGGCCTCAAGATCTGGCTGGATGAGAAGGGAAAGTATGTCCATGAAGGCCGTTGGCAGCTCATGATCAATGGCGAATCATACAAGATCCTCATCGCTGAAGCAGCCAAGAACGCCCTTAAAGAGGCCGGCGGCGAGATCTTTGAAAGGATCTTCATCGTCGAACCCCTCGTAGAGAATAACAAGATAGTGGGCGCTGTCGGCTTCAGCACCCGTGAAGAGAAGTTCTACGTATTCAAGGCCAAGGCCGTTATGTGTACAATGGGTGGTGCCGTGCACGTATTCCGTCCAAGGTCGGTAGGCGAAGGCTTCGGCCGTTCCTGGTATCCGCCGTTCAATACCGGCTCCAGCGCCTATTTTACCATCAAGGCCGGCGCTGAGATGACCTGCCAGGAAGTCCGTTTTATCCCGGTGCGGTTCAAAGATGCTTATGGCCCGGTCGGCGCCTGGTTCCTGCTCTTTAAGTCCAGGGCCATCAGTTCGGTGGGCGGCGAGTATATGTCCGTCAGAAAGGCCGAGCTTGATAATTGGAAGCCTTATGGCCTTGCCAAGCCGATTCCCGCCAACCTGAGAAACTACCTCGGCATGCTGGACGTGGAAGCAGGCCTTGGTCCTCTCTATATGGAGACATCTGAGGCCATCGGGAAAATAGCGGATCAGTTCAAGGATGATCCCAAGGCATTCAAGAAGAAGATGAAAGAACTTGAGTCAGAGGCATGGGAAGACTTCCTCGATATGACCATTTCTCAGGCACACCTTTGGGCCGCTCTAAACGTAAAGCCCGAGGAGAGACACTCTGAGATCGCGGCGTGCGAGCCTTACTTCATCGGTTCACACTCAGGCGCGTCCGGAGCATGGGTAAGCGGTCCCGAGGATCTGGCTACCCCCTACAAATGGGGTTATGAAAACATGACCACGGTTGAAGGCCTCTTCGCAGCCGGTGACGCATCAGGCGCTTCCAGCCATAAGTTCTCCTCCGGTTCACATGCCGAAGGCAGGATCGCGGGCAAGGCCGCCATCAAGTACATCGTCGAGAAGGGCAAGGAGCCCAAGATTGACAATGCAAAGATAGAGGCCCTCAAGGCCAAGATCCTTGCTCCTCTTGCCAGGTATGATCAGTACAAAGGACTCACCACCGATCCGGCCATCAACCCCAATTATCTGCTCTGGAGGCAGTTCATGGATAGACTCCAGAAGATAATGGATGAGTATGCCGGCGGTGTTACCGCTGCTTTCAAGACCAGCAAGCCCAATTTGGAAAGAGCCCTTGAGCTGTTTGTGTACCTGAAGGAAGACTCTGAGAAACTTGGTGCCTCAGACATCTACTCCCTTGAGAGGTGCTGGGAAAATATCCACAGGATGTGGCAGGGCGATGCCCATATCCGTACCATCCTCTTCCGCGAAGAGACAAGGTGGCCCGGGTATTATTTCAGGGCTGACACACCAAAGATGGACGACAAGAAATGGCTTTGCTTCGTAAACTGCAAATGGGATCCGGCCTCCGGCAATTGGAATCTCATGAAGAAAGACATCTGGACTATGCCTGGTGTATAACACCCTGGTGAAGTGACAGAGATGCTCCAGACGCCCTTTGGGGTGTCTGGAGCATTTGTTTACGAAGGGGCGTGGTTGGTCAATATCCATTTTTTTATTTCCCTCTTAAGGAGAGGGAAAAAGTGGCTATTGACGAAATACGCTTTTAACGACTATTAATTGCCTGACAATTATAAATTTGGAGGAAACTGATGCCGGATGCACGTACTACAAACCAGACTATCTTAGTGGTTGGCGGGGGCATGAGCGGTATAACGGCCGCTCTTGAGGCCTCAGAGGCAGGCTACGACGTTGTTCTGCTTGAGAAAAACCCCTATCTGGGCGGGCGGGTAACACAACTTCACCAGTATTTTCCTAAGCTTTGTCCTCCTAACTGCGGACTTGAAATCAACTTCAAGCGCATGAGGGTGAATCCGAGGATAAGATTTTTTACCATGGCCGAGGTCCAGAAGGTTTCGGGCGGACCCGGGGACTATGATGTAGAGGTGAAGCTGTCTCCACGCTATGTAAATGAAAAATGCACCTGCTGCGGCAAGTGCGCAGAGGTCTGTGAGACCGAAATTTCCAATCCGTATAATTACGGCATGGATAAGATCAAGGCTGCGTATCTGCCGCATGAATTTGCCTTTCCTATGCGCTACGTTCTTGACCCTTCCATAGTTGGAGCGGACCAGGGGAAAAAATGCCTGGAGGCATGCCAGTACGGAGCTATCGAACTGGACATGAAGGAGACCACCTTTGAGCTTAAGGTCGGCTCTATTGTCTGGGCAGCGGGCTGGGAGCCCTACGATGCTTCAAAGATTGAATATTACGGATTCGGTCAGTATAAAAACATCATAACAAATGTGATGATGGAACGTCTTGCCTCCCATGATGGCCCGACCGGGGGAAAGATCTTAAAACCTTCCGACGGCAAGGCTCCCAAGAAGATCGCCTTTATTCAGTGCGCCGGATCCCGGGATGAGAATCACCTGCCTTATTGTTCAGGGATATGCTGTCTAGCCTCCCTTAAGCAATCCACCTATGTCAGGGAGAATCTGCCCGAATGCGATGTGACGATATTTTTTATTGACATAAGAGCGCTCGACAGGCTGGAGGATTTCTATACCAAAGTGCAACAGGATAAGAAGGTCTCCTTTGTGAAGAGCAAGATCGCCTTGATAACAGAGGATGAGACAACAAAGGATCTTTTGCTTGAGGGTGAAAACACCCGAACAGGTGAACAGATAAGAGATAAATTCGACTTGGTGGTACTTGCTACCGGTATGGTACCCAACGGGATCGGCGTGGAAAATCCGCCGGATGTCACATACGACGATTACGGCTTCTTGACTTTTGATCCGGCCAAACCGGGTATCTATGGCGCCGGATGCGTGAGGCGTCCGACTGACGTTGCCTCAAGCGTTCAGGATGCTACATCGGCAGCCCTCAAAGCCATCCAAACAATCTCCAGGAGGTAGTTCAATGGACAAAAATGCAGCGGTTTATATATGCACGGGATGCGGGATCGGCGACGCCCTGGACATAGATCAGCTCTCAGGGATTGCCTCTGATGAGGGCAAAATCCCGAGTGTGAAAGCACATCCTTTTCTCTGCGGTAAGGAAGGGGTTGACCTGATCAAGGGGGATATTGAGGCCGGCGTCAATACAGTCATCATCGGGGCGTGTTCACCAAGGGTGAACTATGACGTCTTTAATTTCGGCGCTGACAAGATAGTTGACAGGGTAAATCTTCGTGAGCATGTCGCGTGGAGCCATGAACCCAAGGCCGAAGCCACTCAGATGCTTGCTGAGGACTATATCCGCATGGCCTGCGCTAAACTTGAAAAGACTGAGGTGCCGATACCCTTCAAGTCAGAAGAAGAGTATTCAAAGGACATCCTGGTTGTAGGAGGCGGGGTGGCCGGCATGACGGCGGCTCTGGAGGCCGCGAAGGCGGGATATAAGGCGTTTATTGTTGAGAAGGAAGAAAAACTTGGCGGCTTTCTCTCAAAGATGAAAAAGCTTGTTACTGCCCCCTACAAGGATCTTGCAGATACTGGAGCGGATGAACTCATTAAATCAGTCTCCGAAAATACGAATATCAAGGTATTTACCTCCGCTACCGTTGAGAAGATAAGCGGAGGGCCCGGGTTGTTTTCGGTGGATATAAAGGCAAACGGGAACAGCACCAGCGTGAGGGCCGGGGCGGTCGTACAGGCGACCGGATGGGTTCCCTATGACGCCAATAAGCTGGGACATCTCGGCTATGGCAAGCTGAAGGACGTTATTACCAATGTGGAGATGGAGCAGATGGCCGCTGCCGGAAAAATCAAGAGGCCATCAGACGGAGCCGATGTAAAGAACGTATTGTTTATACAGTGCGCCGGTTCGCGTGATCCTGAACACCTTCCCTATTGTTCTTCCGTGTGCTGCCTTACATCGCTGAAACAGGCAACCTACGTAAAAGAGCAGGATCCGGAGGCGGTTAACTACATCCTCTATAAGGACGTGCGTACTGTAGGCCAGGCTGAAGATTTCTATCGCAAGGCCCAGAGGGACGGTAATATCTTTATCAGGGGCGCGGTCAAAAATATCGGCCAGGCAGGGGACAAACTCTTTGTCGAGGCCGATGATGAACTCTTGGGCGAGCCGATAAAGATAGAGGAGCTGGATCTGGTGGTTCTGGCCGTGGGCATGGTCCCGGCGAGTAAACCGGAGGTGGCGCCGAGAATCAAGGCCCCCTCGGACTCCAAGGATGCCGACGCGGAGGGTATGATTCAGGTAAAAGATGACAGCGGCTTCTTTTCAAACACCGCACTCAAACTTCAGTACAGGCAGGGGCCAGAGCTTCCCACTCTGAAGTATGGCTTCCCTGACTCTCATT
Source organism: Desulfatiglandaceae bacterium (assembly GCA_041753575.1). Taxonomy (GTDB): domain Bacteria; phylum Desulfobacterota; class DSM-4660; order Desulfatiglandales; family Desulfatiglandaceae; genus CG2-30-51-40. The sequence goes on along the minus strand of JBGSUA010000076.1, from coordinate 851 downwards.
TTATATGTTTTCCATACGAAACAAGAAGGACAGGCATTTATACCGCCGGGTGCATCAGGAAACCCATGGAGGTGGCGAGAAGCAAGGACGATGCTACCGGAGCCGCCATGAAGGCGATCCAGTGCGCGGAGGCGACAGCAATAGGAATGGCAGTGCATCCAAGGGCAGGGGATATGAGCTATCCCGAATTCAACATGTCACGCTGCACTCAGTGCAAGCGCTGCACGGAGGAGTGCCCGTTCGGCACCCTGGACGAGGACGTCAAGGGGACGCCGCTACCGAATCCCACGCGCTGCCGCCGCTGCGGCATCTGCATGGGCGCCTGCCCCGAGCGGATCATCAGCTTCAAGAACTACTCGCCCAACATCGTCAGCCAGATGATCAAGGGCATCGAGATCCCCGACGAGGACGAGGAGAAGCCCCGCTTCCTTGCCTTCATCTGCGAGAACGACGCCCTGCCGGCGCTCGACATGGCGGCGCACAAGCGGCTGCGCCTCAGCCCCTACATCCGCTTCATCCCGGTGCGTTGCCTAGGCTCGGTCAACACGGTCTGGATCGGCGACGCCCTCTCGGCCGGCTTCGACGGCGTCATGCTGTTCGGCTGCAAGATGGGCGACGACTACCAGTGCCACATGGTCACGGGCAGCCAGCTCGCCGACCGGCGCATGATCAACGTGCAGGACAAGCTGAAGCAGCTCGCCCTGGAGCAGGAGCGGGTGCACATCGAGCCGATCGCCATCGACGAGGCGGAGAAGCTGGTCAAGGCCGTGGCCGACTTCCAGGAGGAGATGGAGGGGATCGGGATGAACCCGTTCAAGGGGTTCTAGGGAGCGGCGACGAGATCGACCCCT
>JBGSUA010000075.1:0-19139 GCA_041753575.1 Desulfatiglandaceae bacterium | reverse complement strand
GCCGCACCACGACCACATGGAAAAGTCATAGCTGCCGGTGTCGGCAACCGCCCTTGTCCTGTTTTCTCCGCTTTGTCCGTCCCAGTAATCATCCGGCTCGATATAGGTCTCATCCGGATTCCCGTCATACATCCTCAGTGCGGGCGGAACTTCGACAGGCGGCAGTCCTTCGTCATCACTTTCCCTTATCGCGAAGCTGTAGATGGAATTCAATGCCTCCAGGTTCTGCAGTCCCGATACTATCTGTGAGCCGTGAGAGGTATGAGCATAGTGAATGGTAAGCTGTTTGGCCAGCTCGATCCAGTTGGGAGGGATTCGGCTCAGGTCGGTACAGGTGTGATCAATGATGATCGGCGCCGGCTCATCTGCCCGACCTGAGGCGCTATAGATGAGCAGCAGCAACATGGTGCCCCATAAAAAGGAAACGCGCATGGTTCTCACATCCTTATCGCAACAGCATGAGGCCGGGAATAACGGCAGACCAATTTCTGACTTGCAAAATGGGCTTAACCCTGATTTTGGCAGTTGCTCTTACTAATTCCCAGTGTTGGAGTGCAGTCTTGCACACTATTTGGAAAAATTGAAGGCACTTCTTTGAGGCTATGCGGGAAGACAAACTTGATCGCATCGTAAAACCCTGCAATTGGGGCGGCAAGCTAAGAAGCTTCAGGCTTTTAGATATCTCCGCTTCGAAGCGTCATAAATTGACAGCATGAAAAGTCACCGTACCCTGCGGGAGAAGCTTAATAAAGAAGAATCCCTTGAGGAGGTTTTCAAGCGGAGGTCCGGCCCGCCATCCAAGGCAAAGAAAAGGCAGGCCGGACATGACTGTTGTTACGATTGTAGATATCAAGCGAGGCGCTTGCGATCTGGCATGAAACATCTGGTATCACTCCTATAGGTCTTGTTTGCCACCTTCCAGGTGTAATCCGTGCCATGGGCCATAGATTTGAAGGAAGTTGTTGACCATGTCATGGTTGTAGCACCTGCTAATGATGGCGCAATGACCAGCAAGAATAGTACACAGAGCAAATATCTATTGACTTGATCGGAGAATTTGGCCATTAGATCCGTGGCCGTTATTACGGCCTGTTTCTTACAGAATCCATGAATATGAGGGTACAGGGATGCCGAATACCGAAATGAAAAAAAACCGCATAAACCGATCTATGATTAAATTCATGCTCTTGACCGTCATGGTCATTCCGGTGATCCTGAGCATTATCTCATCCCCACAGCCGGCCGGCGCGCAGCCGGGAGACATTTATCACGACATAGTTATAGCCACCAGGGACGGAGGTCAGGGCCTCCAGGGGGATTACAAGTTCAGATATGTAGAGATCCAAGACCTTGAAACAGACCAGATGGAAGGTGGGCCCGCAAAGGGAACCATAGCTTTTTCCGGAGGAGCTGTAAGCGGCTCCGTTCTGGCGGTAGAAAACGACATGCTAATCTTCAACCTGAATGGGAGCTTTTCCGCCACTCCTGAGGGATACAACATGACCATTAACAATGTCCCTCCCGAGCACTTCACTCTGAACTTGTCCCAGGATGGAGAGTTACTAATGGGTACCAGAGGAGAGGTATCCAATGGCAACATCACACAGAGTTCCATAATCTGCGTTAGGAGCAATGCTCAAAAGATCTTTTCAGATATAGACATAGCCGGCACATACCGTTTCCGCAACTTAGGAATGTACGATATTGAGGACAGCTTCGATCGCGAAGCGGAGGTCTGTTATGGAAATGCTTCTGTAGGCTCAGGCCAGGGGACACTTCAGCTCACTTGTATTGACGGAGATCTAAGCATGGAGTCCGGCAATCTTCCGGTAACCTACACATTGCAGGGAAACGGAGAGGTGGCCTTTTACTTCTTGGGAGATCCAAGCCCATTATTTAGGGGCCAGTTGAGCAGTGACGGCAACTATATGATAACAGACGGCGGCGAGTCGGATGGTCAAGAGGTTAGCGTGGCACTTAAGACCAGTCCCGGCAGGATTTATTCAGTTGCTAATCTCCTGGGGACTTACAGGTGTAGACTCTTCAGGGTCAGGAATTTCAGTTCTAATACCCCAAAGGCCTACGTAGGCTATGGAACAATGACCTTTAACGGCGCAGGTACGTTCGCCGGATCAGCAACATACTTCTTTTCAAGCGGCGGCCAGGCTTCTTCGGGGGCATTCTCCGGCACCTATTCGGTGTCACCTGATGGCTCCATAACAATGGGTACGACATCAGGCGGAATTGGCCCAAATGATGTCATGTACGGCTATATCTCAAAAGATGATGGAACTGTAGTGCTTACCCGCGCCATGAATGTGGCGGTCTCACCAAAATACGGCTCTCTCCAGGTTTTGATAGAGCCTGAAGGGGCAAGGAATGCGGGGGCCCAGTGGCGCCGCGTGGGGACCTCAACCTGGTATAACTCCGGCTATGTGGAGAGCGGGATTCCGGTTGGAACTTACAATGTTGAATTCAAGACTGTCACAGTGTGGGTCAAACCGGCAAACACAGCGGTCACCGTCGTTGAGAACCAGACTGCAGGCGTTACCGGAGCATACGCGGTCCAGGGAGGCGAGGTTTTTGTGGATGTAACCCCGGATAATGCATGGTGGAGCCTCTCCGGACCGGCGGGATTTCAGGGAAACGGAGTGTTCTACGCCGGAGACTGGACATTCAACAACGCACCCGCAGGTTCATATACGTGGACCGCCCAGTATCAATTGCCGAATTACGACGCCCCGGGCACTGAAACCCAGTCTCTTTCTGTTGGCGGATCAATTGGTTTTCACAAGGCCTGGACACAGACTCCTCCTGTTGCCATTTTCAGCGCAACCCCCACAGAGGGAATAGGCCCGCTGACTGTAAACTTCACGGATCTTTCCACCGGCACTATCCACACAAGGATTTGGGACTTCGGGGACTGCGGCACTGTAATGAATCAGACAAATCCCGCGCACATATATCAGACCCCGGGCACATACCAGGCAACCCTCACAGTGGCCGGACCTCTTCAATCCGAGCCTTCGCAGAACGCTGTACACACAATACAAATAGCCGTAGATTACCCTCCCCCATCGGCCAAATTTTCTCTCGACCGGTCTCGAGGAGAAGGCCCCCTGCAAGTCAACTTTACGGATCAATCAACAGGGGATATCACTTCGTGGAACTGGACATTCGGCGACGGAGAAACAAGCCCAGAGCAGAATCCCAAGCACACATTAAATGACCTTGGGGTCTATACCGTACAACTGGATGTCACAGGCCCTGGAGGGTCAAGCAGGGCTGAGAAAACAGTAATTGTCTATAAAACCCTATACGTCAACCAAAGCGATGACACATGCGGCGGAAAAGAGCCCTGCTTTACCTCCATACAGGCTGCCTTGGGAAGTCCGGAGCAGGTAGAGATGATCAAGGTAACCCAGGGAACATATCAGGAGGAGATTCAGCATACCAAGACACACACTGCAATTATACAGGGGGGAAACGATGCGGCGTTTCAATCAACTCCATCCAGCAGCACCGTGAAGACGCTCACCGGAACCGCAGGTACTCTAATCCTGGAGAATATAAACGTTGGAGCACAGTGACCTGAAGATACCTGTAGAAAAACCATGGAAATGCAAGCTGCCAGGAAGAGAAAAATGTCGCATTCCCGTTAAGCGTTTTGAAACTCTTCTTAACCCGAAACCGATTCCTTGTAAGTGCCTGACTCAATCGCTATGGGAGTCTGGGACCGGTCAGAGACAGAAGCAGAAAAGCATGATAGGATCATCTTCAAGAGGAACGATAATGGCTCAAGCGAGCAATAGAGAAACCTCCGGCATAAGGACCGGCAGCAGTGTAACCGAGATCAGGCAGGCGATTCTTGAAAACCTCACCTGCATCCAGGGTCGCTTCGTCCCTGTGGCGACCCGCAACGATTACTATCTTGCCGTAGCCTACACGGTCCGCGACCGCATCCTCGCAAGATGGGCAAAGACCGCGCAAACCTACTATCAGAGGGAGAGCCGCACGGTCTGTTACTTCTCGGCCGAATTTCTCCTGGGCCCTCAACTGGAAAACCACCTCATCAATCTCGGTCTGTGCGACGAAGTAAAGAAGGCGGTGGAGGAACTGGGACTTGACTTCGGCGAGCTTCTAAACCAGGAGGAGGAGCCCGGTCTGGGAAATGGCGGACTCGGCAGGCTTGCCGCCTGCTACCTCGACTCCCTGGCAACCCTCGACATACCGACGATCGGCTATGGCATCCGTTATGAATTCGGCATCTTTGACCAGGAAATCCGCGACGGCTGGCAGCAGGAAGTGCCTGACCAGTGGCTCCGACATGGGAATCCCTGGGAGGTGGCCCGTCCTGAGATAGTCTATGAGATCCCTTTCGGCGGCCGCACGGAATGGACCAAGGACGCCGACGGCCGTTACCGGGTAAAATGGTCTCCCGATAATCAGGTCAGAGGCGTCGCATACGATACGATGATCACCGGATTCGGCTCCGAGACAGTCATCATGCTGCGCCTTTTTCGGGCAGAGGCTGCAACCTCCTTTGACCTCCGCTATTTCAACGCGGGCGATTATTACGGCGCCGTGCATGAAAAGATAGCCTCGGAGAACCTTACAAAGGTTCTTTATCCCAACGATGAACCTCTCGCCGGCCGGCGGCTGCGCCTCAAGCAGCAGTTCTTCCTCGTTTCCTGCGCTCTCCAGGATATGATCCGCATATACTTTCAAAGGGAAAAGACGTTAGATCGCTTCGCTGAAAAATACGCCGTACAGCTAAACGATACACATCCGGCCCTCGGCATTGCCGAGCTGATGAGACTCCTGGTGGACACTTACGGCCTGGGATGGGAGGATGCCTGGGAGACCACCAGGAAGATATTTAACTATACGAACCACACCCTCCTGCCGGAAGCGCTCGAACGCTGGTCTGTCTCTCTGTTTCAGGAGTTGCTTCCCCGCCACCTGGAGATAATTCATGAAATAAACAGGCGTTTCCTGGATGAAGTTCGCACGGGCAATCCGGGAGATGACGGTCTGGTAAGGAGGCTTTCTCTTATAGATGAGGAGGGCGGGCAATCTGTACGCATGGCTAATCTGGCCTGTGTCGGAAGCCTGCACATCAACGGCGTTGCCCGCCTCCACACCGAACTTCTGCGCAGTTCGGTCCTCGCCGATTTCAACCGCATAATGCCGGAGAAATTCCTCAATGTCACTAACGGCGTAACGCCCCGCCGATTCCTCCTCCTTTCCAATCCTGGGCTTGCAGCCCTGATCTCGGAGGGAATCGGCAGGGAATGGATTCGTGATCTCGCCCGTCTGAGAGAGCTTGAACCACTGGCCGGGGACACGTCATTTCTGGAGCGGTGGAGGAACGTCAATCGGCGTAACAAGGAACGATTAGCTAAGATCATCAGGGACCGGACCGGGATTGAGACTGATCCGGATTCTCTCTTTGATATGCAGGTCAAACGGATTCATGAATATAAGAGACAGCACCTCAACCTTCTGCATGTAATTTCTCTTTATAATCGTATCGTTAATGGTGCCGTAAGGGATATGCAACCGCGGACCGTGATCTTCGGTGGAAAGGCGGCCCCCGGATATAGAATGGCGAAGCTCATCATCAAGGCGATCCATTCCGTGGCTGAAGTGATCAACGCCGATCCCAGGGCCGACGGCATGCTCCGTGTGATCTTCTTCCCTGATTTCAACGTAAAGAATGCGCATTATATCTATCCGGCGGCAGACCTCTCGGAGCAGATTTCGCTTGCCGGGAAAGAGGCCTCCGGCACCGGAAACATGAAGTTTTCTATGAACGGAGCTCTGACGATCGGGACTCTGGACGGAGCTAATGTGGAAATACGCGAAGAAGTGGGAGCGGAGAATTTCTTCCTCTTCGGTCTCACCGCGGCGGAGGTGGAGGAAACCAAACGGCAGGGCTACAAACCATGGGAGGCAATCGCGGCAGACGGCGATCTGCGCGTAGCGCTGGAGATGCTCGGCGGAGGCATTTTCTCGCATGGCAACCGAGAGTTGTTTCAGCCGCTTATCCGATCTTTGTTTGATAGGGACGAATATTTGCTGTGCGCCGATTATCCGTCCTACTTACGGATGCAGGAGTGCGTGGGCCGAATCTATCTCAGTCAGAAGGACTGGCCGAGGATGAGCGTCCTTAATGTGGCTAGAATTGGACGTTTTTCCTCAGATCGGGCGATCGGCGAATACTGCCGCCATATATGGCACATATCGCCCGTGGACATATCTTGACCGCTGGCCCGTTTAGGCCGTTTGGAGCTAAAACCTGAGCGAATAGACATGGAAAAAGTGGACTTTGACGCCTTCAGGGATCATTGACAAAGCTGAACTTCGGCGCTGTTAGCTGCAAAAGAAGCAACATTTCGTCTAACATTTTCAACCAGCGTCATGTCCCCTGTCCTGTCCCATCTACCACAAGGACCTTAATTCCCGGTCCGGCAAGGTCTTTGACGCCTTTTATACCTTTTGGATTGCCGGGCCGAACCAGAATGGCCGATGGCCGCAGATAAGAGCTGCGGATCGCAGGCTGACCTATAAGCCCCGGGAGGTCCCTCCGCACAAAGCCGGTCATAATATACTCCGAGCCGCTGAAAATCAGGTCAGCCTCCTTCATCGCCTTCTCTTTCCAGGCGGGAGTCGGCCGTTCGGTCACCTCTACCCTGATCCCCTTTTTATCCCCGAACACCTTCGCCGCCTCCCGCATAGCCGGAGCAGGCATCACACATTTCAAATCCTATCTCCGGCTCAAGCTGTAAAGGAGACGGCGCATAAGAAACTACTTCAATGCCTTCATACTCAACCATTATCTATAAGTCAACAGAATCATAAGGCAAACCATGATTTCCAAAGATGGGTCTGGGGTATCAAGAGCGCCTTGAGCATCGGAACACCACGCTACACCCCCCTGTTTCTCCTTCTTCGTGAAAAGCTCTGCATCCTTGAGCCTGGGTTCTTCTCAGCGCCGTCAACCCTGGTAAAGACGGAGATGTGCAGGAGTTGATCTCCGAGCGCGAGAGCGAAGCCTGTCACTTTTCTGGATTCCATCCTGACATCAGTCCCAAGCCCGACGGATTCCTGGCTTTCAGTCTCAGCATCGAGAGAGGCCATCAGGAATTCCGATGCCCTGCTCCTGAGGTTTTTGTATTCCCTCTCAGGTTCATACGAGTCAATGGCGTCAAGGGCATAGCTCTCAAGGAGTTTGCGGAAAACCTTTGAAAAGGTTTCAGGTCTTCCAAAGGCATCGAGCCCGGCAATCTTGTCGTTTATCATGAATATCGCCCCCACCTGGGAATCAATCAAGCTGAAGTGCCCCGCGTACTCCTCGATGGAAGGTCGCTCCTTTTCATAGATTTCAGCCATGGCTCCAGTGGGGGAGTGGGCGGCTCTCCTGTGGGCCTTTTCCGCGATGCTCTCCCAGATAGCTCCCTGGTCTGCTTCGAACTGCCCCGTGGAACGAACCGAATAGTTTACCTGCTGCGCCTTGCGGGCCCGGATCTCGGGCGCGAGCACCCTGCTCTCACTGAAAAAATTGGCGCTCTTGTAAGACCAGCGTCCCTGCTCAACGCAACTGACCGGGATGATGATCTTGGTGTTTCCCTGAATAAGGATGGTCGTGTTCACTATCCGGTTCTGTTTGGCCCCCACCAATTCCTCTCCATCAAGGATGAGTACCATGAACAGGGACTTGTTGATGACCTTGAGTTCAGGAACGGAACCCAGGTCACTTACCTCGGACACCGTGAGAAGCCCCAGGCGGATTGCCTCATCCAGGAGCAGATACTCCAGGGTTGAGGAATAGGCTGAAAGAAGCGGAAACACCGTTAGGTTCTTGTAGCTCTGTCTCCGGCCGCTCTTGAGTTCTTCGAGATACTTTTTTACGACATTTTCCATTGTCAAACCCCCTTTTCAATCCAGGTTGATACACAAAACGGTCTCTTTGAAGCGAACCGATCATGCCCTCATATCCTTCCCGCCGTTTAAGTAAATCAATCCTATCAAGTGGGTTTGACAGATACGGTCAAACTCAAGAGACATTTTTTCCGTTAAAATGTGCTGAGCCCCCACTCTCACCCTCCCTTTCCCGGGCGGGATGATGGGACTAGGAGCCACATTCAGTGAGCGAACTATTTTCTTGACAAAGATTATAATGTATAATTAATAACGACTTAGATTCTGGGGCTTTCAATGGACAAAATAGAGGCAACGATCCTTCACCAGGAAGTAACAGCGCGCTTACGTCAAATGATCAGGGCAGGGAACCTGGTCAGGGGCCAGAAGATTGATGAAAAGCGCCTCTCCGACATCATGGGCGTGAGCCGCACACCCATAAGGGAAGCCCTAAGGGTTCTGCACTCCGAAGGTTTGGTTGACCTGATCCCGCACAAGGGAGCTTATGTCGCACAGCCAAGCATTGATGAGATCCGTGACCTGTTTGAGGTAATGGGTGTCCTTGAAGGAACCTGCGCGAGGCTCGCGGCCTCCCGTATGAATAAAGAATATCTCAAGAAGCTTCAAACGCTTCAGCGAAAACTCGAAAGACACTTCCAAAATAAGGATCATGAGGCCTATCTGGAAACAAACCACCTCCTCCATGTGCTGATTCAGGAATCGTCAGGCAACAAAGTCCTCAATGACATCCTGAACGGTCTGAGACAGAAAATTCTCCTCTATCGGCACCGACAGCTTCACCACAAAGACCGTTTTGAAAAATCCATGCAAGAGCACCTGCTGATAATGGAAGCCATGCAAAAAGGCGATCCGGCATTGGCCGAAGATGTAATGAGAAAACATCTCAGCAACCAGTGCGAAGCCCTTGTGGATCTGTACACCCATGAAGGGACAGTGGATGACCGGAAGCGGGCGGCGCAGCCCGTAGAGGCTAACAACATTCAACACTGATTTTCATACAGACAAATACACCCTAATTTTCAGGTTACCGTCAGGGGAGAAAACTTTACTTTGAGGGCTGCCATCAGAGTGGGCAGATGCATCCTTTTCTTGAGATTGATCTGTATCTCCTTGCCCTTCAACTCAAAGCTCCCGCCGTTTGAAAAAACCTCCGGGTTGAGACTCCTTGATGTCTCCCATTCAAAGCCTTCAAGCATTATGCGAACATCTTACACGCCGTTGACGCGCCTGAGTCCGTGTCTTTTTATTTTTTCTACAAGCGTGGTGCGTTTTAGATGAAGTAACTCCGCGGCCCTGTTCTTTACCCAGTGGGTTTTTTCAAGAGATTGGATTATGAGCGCCTTTTCAAACTGCTCAACCGCTGTGCTCAAGCTCAGGCTATCCTCTAATAGAAGGCTGGGAAAGGCGCGGCGTTCTTTTTGACCGCCACCTGAGATCCTTGATGGAAGGTCTTCCAAGCCTACAATCCCTTCTCCTTTCAGCACAACGAGCCTTTCAACCATATTCCTGAGTTCGCGGACATTTCCGGGCCAGGAGTAACTCACCATAGAATTCATCGCATCATCGGAAAACCCTGCCACGCACATTCCCTTTGTCCGGTTAAAATAATCAAGAAAGTGTTCGATGAGCAAAGGAATGTCGCCTTCTCTTTCTCTGAGGGGAGGAAGCCTCATAGGAATAACATGAAGTCTAAAATAGAGGTCCTCCCTGAAGGTACCAGCCGATATGGCCTTTGCCAGATCGCGGTGAGTTGCCGCCACTATCCTCACGTTCACTGTCACTGTCTTTGACCCGCCCACCGGCTCAAAGCTCTGCGTTTCAAGCACCCTGAGCAGCTTCACCTGGAGCTCAGGGCTCATATCCCCTATCTCGTCAAGAAATACAGTCCCACCGTCAGCAACCTCAAACTTCCCGGCTTTGTTTACCACGGCGCCGGTAAAGGCGCCCTTTGTGTGCCCGAAAAGCTCACTTTCGAGAAGAGTCTCGGGTATTGCGCCGCAGTTAATCGTTACAAAGGCACGGTCTTTCCGATGCGAGCATTCATGAATGGCGCGCGCCACCAGATCCTTACCAGTGCCAGTCTCACCGTAGATGATGACAGTACTGTCAGTATCTGCAATGCGTTGAATCATATTAATAATATGCATAATAACTGCTGAATAACCAATAATTTTGCTGCATAAAGAAATGTTTAAGTTGTTGTAGCATGTATATGTCTTACCGAAATGCTTTGGATATTTTTCATAATTATCCATTTAGTATCCTTTCTGTATGACATATTTATAAATTTACTACTAATGTTATTATAATGTACTTATTACGCTTTTTTATATATACATCTAATTGTTTTAATTATGTTTATATATTTTATTTTTTGTGTATAAATTTGTTTTATAAATTATTATTATTGTTATATAATGTTTTTAATTTTGATATTAGATATAATTTAACATATTTACATGCTTACATACATATATTGCTTGTTGATTTATTTTTATTTCAGTTTTCATATACATTGTATATTTTTTGATGTCAAGAAAAATATAATTTTTTTTAACTTTTTTACTTACTATCTACATAATACTTTTTTGCTAGACGTATGTATAAAATGTATACTTCATATAATATGCTAAATATGAAATGTAATTAATTGACAATTTTAATAAATTACATTGCTATTAAAGCAAAATTACGTAAATATTATGCTAATGATAATATATACAGATATAAAATTGGTATTAATGATATGATGTTAAATGATAGAATTTTGTTATATGATACAACTTAAATGCAATTTGAAATTTTTATCAGTATTTATTAACATTTTATTTATACTTTAAATGAGCTTATCTATAAATTTATGCTAAGACTCAATATATTTATGCTTTTTTATAGAGTGTGACAGGAGAGAAAGTTTGGACAGGTAGCCTTGGAGTTGAGATAGGCTCTCATTTAATTACTTATTATTGACGCCTTCAGAAAAAGTCCAATAAGCTTTTCTTTATTATTCATGCGATCTGGCTAGAATCCTAATGGAACCATCCTTTGACCTGTATTCCTCAATAATTTCAAAATTGGCATCTTTGAGCATCACTACTACTTCTTCCCGATTATATCTACGGATACGCTTCGCGGCCTTGAACAGGGGTTTTATCCGCCAAAAAAGGCGCCTTGCAAATGATGTATCACACGGAACCGCAGATCTGAGAAGCGGGCTTATAGCAACTATCATAAGTATCCCGGAAGGAACGAGCACCCTGGATACCTCATTCAAAAATTGGAACGGCTCTGCGACACACTGGAGGGTTGCTGCGCTTATGACATATTGGAATGAATGAGAAGGAAACGGGAGAGTCTTATTGAAATCAACCTTAGAAAACCGCGCCTTCAGGTTCGTCCTTCCCGCCTTGATCGTTGCCTTTTTGAGCATCCGCGACGAGAAGTCAATCCCTTCAACCTGAAAGCCGTTCTTGGCTAGCTCAAGGCTGTAGTTACCTGTTCCGCAACCTATATCCAGTATCCTGTCACCTCCCGGGTTACTAAACTCCCTGAACCACTTGACAGATGCCTCCACATGTTCTCTATACTCGGCCAAGAGCAGCTTGTCGTCCCAGGTTACGCTTTGAAGGTTCCAGAATGCCGACTCAAGCCAGTAGAAAGGCCTTATGCCCTTTGCGCCGTCTCCGCCTGCGTGAATCTTCATAATATGCTGGCCTCACCATAACCATAGAACAATGGTCAGGATCCTCCTATTGTCTTTTCGAAACGAATGCGGCCGTAATGTCCAAGTATTGCCTCAGCCTCTTTTTGAACTGCCTCTCTAAGGGAAGGAGGCTCCAGAACCTCTGCGTTTCCGCCCCACATCATTACCCAGAATCTTATTTCTTCAGTTCCGGCAACAACGGTTTCAAATATTATGGAGCCGTCCTCATTACCGATGATTTTTTGATCGCCATGCCATATCTTTTCTCTGATATAATCCGCCACATCATCGGAAAACCATATCCTTACCCTTGCCGGTTCACCCTGGTAAACCCCGAAGCTTCTTTCCATGAATTCCTGGGGATCGAAGCCATCAGGTATTTCAAAGTGCTCCCCGGTAGTTGAAAGCATCTTTATCCTGTCAACGGCAAATACCCTTATTTCCTTTCTAACATGGCAGTAGCCGATGAGATAGAATGTGCCGCTGAAAAACAAAATACGATATGGATCAACCTTCCTCCTGGTTTCCCTCTTCCTGCTCATGGTGTAGTAGATTATCTCGACGGTGGAGCGTTCGAGGGCCGCATCACTGATCCGATTCAATATCTCCTTGAACTTCACATAGTCCTTTCGCGGTGTTGTGCCTATATGGAGTATCCTGTCCATGCCTTCCAGAAAATCAACAGATCCTGGGGGAAGCGTTGCCTTAACTTTCTTGAAAAGGGACTTCAGGGCGTCATGGAATACGGTACCATTGAAAACATTCAGCATACCGCTGCTGAAGTGAAGCGCCATGAGTTCTGTGATGCTGAAGGGAACCGGTATGTGGTGTTTGACTGTATCAAGGACAGACCAGACGTTTTTGCCCTCAACACGCTCGGTGTAGATAGGGAATCCGGCCGACTGAAGAGCCTCCAGGTCTCTGTAAACTGTCCGGGGGTGACAGTCGAGATCGGCTGCAAGATCCGAGGCCGATCTCCCAAGCTTTGAGGATATCAGTGTTTGTATTATCCTCCACTGTCTCCCGAGCTGATCTCCCCTTGCCATAGAGATACCTCCTCTTTGCCTGGCTGCAGATTATTAAGTCAAGTCTTTTTGAAGTCAAGCAAATTGGCGCCGTAATATGAGTTAAAGATGAAAAGGGGCTTTTTACTCAAGGCCCGCGAATTGCAAGCTATCAGCAGGAAGGGGAAGCCCATGGATTTTGACGATGACGATATCTATGAAGCATCAGGAGAGGATGAACGGACGTTCGCCGCTAATGAGAAAGACCATCTCGAAACCATAGACCCTCTTGATGTCTCAGATCCGAGTTCGGCATATCTATTTCTCAGCGACGACGTCCAGGATAAGCTGGCGGGAAAAGGAAATCGCCGCAAAATGAAATGCCTTAACTGCGGCACAACCTTCAAGGGAGACATTCTCGATGTGTGTCCGAAATGCTCAACCTCCAATACTGTCAGGGCTTATTAGGGCAGGTTATCTCAAGACTAATGGGTTATAGAAAGTCGCGATTAGGGCGGCAAATGAAGATGCTTTAAATACAAGGCGCGTATAAATAGCGACCCGCCCGAAGGGTGGAGCGTCCAAGCGAAGCGCGGACAATCCTTAAGGGGCGCGGCGCAGTCAGGCCTGCGCTGAAACGGCCAGGGATGCAGCAGAACCCATTAGAAGGGCCTTTTTCAAAGCCATCAAAAATGTAACACATTTTATGGCATGGATATTTCAGCATTGTAAGGAGGAACATTACCATGTTTGTACCAACACCATCGCCACGCCTAAGAGATATCTTGCTGCCGGTATATGACCCATGTCCCGCGTTCAATTCCTCATGCAGTATCATGAGGTGGTCGCCTCACAACGGCCACGTCCCGAGGGGATTTTGCGGTTGCACCGGGTCCTGTGAAGAAGTCAGGCTGGTTCTGATCGTAGCCGAGCCGGGAGACCCTCATCCCTCGGAGACCCATTCAGTGAAGGCAGGTTCTGAAGAGCTTCTTGCGGAGACATTCAGGTACTCCTACCGATGCTACATGGAAGGCAAGGACCAGTTTCATCGAAATGTCAGGCATATCCTGAATCTATGCTGGCCCGATCTTTCCTTTGAGGAACAGATGAGAAAGACCTGGATAACCGAATCCGTCCTCTGCTCCGCATCCAGGGAATGCGGGAGTGTCCCTTCGCAGGTATGGAGGGAATGCACACGGCGGTATCTCTTTCCGCAGATTTCCCTGTTCAGGAGGGCTATCGTTTCCGCACTGGGTTCAAAGGCCCGTGACCGAACAGTCGGCATACCGGGCGTATGCTCGGTGGGTGCTGCAGCCCCCCCCGGCTGCAATCACAGGGGCGTAAGGGAATCCTGGGAAGAACTGGCGGGAAGCGTGCATCTATTGAGCGAAAGCGGGCCTTCAATGACTCCCGGGCACTATATCATTAAGGAGCACTTGATCCATAGAGGGTTGGATCAAGGAATCCTGCATCCCTGAATCCCTTTTTTCTTAAGATGCAACTGTCGCAGCGACCGCACGCCAGTCCTTCGGCAGATGGATCATAGCAACTGTGGGTGATGGAATAATCAACGCCCAGATCAAGCCCTATTCTGATGATCTCGGCCTTTGTCATTGTAATAAGGGGCGCGTGGATTTTTATCCTTGTTCGGCCTTCAACTGCGGCTTTGGTCGCGAGGTTTGCCATACGTTCGAAGGCCTCGATGTATTCGGGCCGGCAATCAGGATAACCGCTGTAATCAATAACATTGACGCCTATGAATATATGGCCGGTCTCCAGGACCTCGGCCCAGGCCAGAGCCAGGGACAAAAAAACGGTGTTTCTGGCGGGCACATAGGTTAGTGGAATGCCCTCCCCTATTTCCTCCTCGGCCCGATCCTTGGGAATGCACACCCTGGAAGTAAGGGCAGAGCCCCCGATCCTGTCCAGGTCTGCATCTAATATGAGATGCTCCCTGGCCCCGAGGGAAAACACAACTCTCTTCGCTGCCTCAAGCTCTACAGCATGCCGCTGGCCGTATCTGAAGGATAATGCGTAGATCTCAAATCCCCAGGCCTTTGCAATCGCCATGGCCGTTGCAGAATCAATTCCTCCGCTTAAGAGCACTACTGCATTTTTCATTTCCGCCGTCACACCATATCCTCGCAGGAATCTTGCATAGCTTATCATCCAAATGTCTGCTCGCTTGCAGGGCATCGGCAGGGCTCATCACCTAATATTCTTCAATTCGAAGCGATCCTTGATGCGGAGCATTTCACAATAGATACTCTTTTACAATACCTGCCGTTATACTGGCAGATAATGGTTCGGGGAGAATGAACAAAGTGGCGTTATTGGAAAACGGGAAAATCCCGGGATCTGGCGCGGCGAGTCGAATGCGCCCTGAAAGGCGTCGCCGATTTTTGAGGGCAGGCGGGACCATTATCCTGGTCATCTGGATCATAACCGTCCTCTTGTGGGTCAAGAGGCTTAACACGGAGCCTTCCTCGGCAAAGATGCCTGCCCCGGGAGTCTCCGCAGCCCTCTCCTCACCACAGACCGAATGGATGGAAATCTATCTGAAAAAGGACAAGATAGGTTACTCCGAAAGGCATGTCAGCCCTGTGGGAGGCGGCTATCTTGCGCGCGAGGAGATGCTCTTGAGGTTGAACCTTATGGGTCGTGTAACCTCCCTCAAGGTTCTGACACAGGCAACCCTCGGCGCCGACTACACCCTTAGGGGTTTTCATTTTCTGATGACATCGGGAGCCGTGCGCTTTACGGCAAAGGGCAATATTGAGCCGGAGGGAATAAGGGTTCGGATCGGCGAAGGCAAAAACAGCAGAGATACCCTCATTCCGGTTTCAGGTCCTGTAACAATAAGCGCGGGACTCCCCGGCTACTTGAAAGGCCTGGGCCTTGAGCTCGGGCGATCATTGTCTTTTCTGATCTTTGATCCTTCAATCATGGCCCAGCGTGAGGTATCAGTGCTGGTCGCCGCAAAGGAGGACCTGGAGATAAGGGGTATCCGCTACTCAACATTGAGGCTTGAAGGTGATTTTTTCGGGCAGAAGATGAACTTTTGGCTGGATAAAGACGGAGGCGTATTAAAGGAAGAGGGAGCCATGGGGTTAACGCTCATAAGGGCAAGCGAGGCCGCGGCCCTGGGAGACATGGCAAGCGCTGGCGGAGAGGACCTTTACCGTCTCGCATCCGTGCCAGTGGGAAAGAAGCTCTGGAAGCCGGAGCGACTTGTTTTTCTTAAGCTTCGCGCTGGCGGCCTTGAGAGCATCTCAGAAGAAATGGCCGCCCCTGACACAGGCAGGCAGTCGCTTCAAGGAGACACACTTCTCATCGAAAAAGAGAAGGTTCCGGAGCATGATGCCTATCAGGCCCCTTACCAGGCTCATGACATGCGGGAATTTCTAAGGCCCGAATTCGGAGTTGAAAGCGATCATCCCTCCATAGTCAAAGCTGCCCGGGATATAGCCGGCGGCCTTCGAAGTCCCCTAAGCATTTCACGGAAAATCATGGATTGGGTTTACGGTTACATTGAAAAGATGCCGGTCATGAGCGTTCCGCGCGCCTTGGATGTGCTTGAAAAGAAGGTGGGGGACTGTAATGAGCACGCGGCTCTTGCCGCTGCACTTCTGAGAGCCGCAGGCATCCCGGCGCGGATCTGCGTGGGTCTTGTCTATAAGGACGACGCCTTTTATTACCACGCTTGGAACGAGGTTTACCTGGGCTCATGGATCAGCATGGATGCCGTCGCAAATCAGATGCCTGCGGATCCCACCCACATAAGGCTTGCTCAAGGCGGCCTCGACAAACAGACATCCATCCTGGGCCTGATCGGAAAGATCCGGCTGGAGATCCTGGACTATGGCTATGATTGAACTCATAGGGCTTACCAAGATCTATAAAGGCTTAAAGGCCGTTGACGCGATCAACCTGTCAGTGGAAGAAGGTATCCTTTTCGGATTCCTGGGACCAAACGGTGCCGGCAAGACCACAACCATCAAGATGATGGCAGGTGTGCTCAAACCTACGGAGGGACTAATCATGATGGACGGATTGGATCTGGCCAGGGCACCCGAAGAGGTAAAGCAGTTTGTCGGTTTTATCCCTGACAGGCCTTTTGTCTATGAAAAACTTACCGGCAAGGAGTTCCTGGATTTTGTGGCAGACATCTATCACCTGAAAAGGGGAAAGGCCAGGGATGACCGGATATCAGGGCTCCTTGAGCTTTTCGAGCTGAAAGGCTGGTCTGACGAACTAATTGAAAGTTACTCCCACGGCATGAAGCAGAGGCTTGTCATGTGCTCGGCCCTTCTTACGGAACCGAAGATCCTTGTGGTGGATGAGCCCATGGTGGGCCTTGATCCCAGGGCCGCCCGCCTGGTGAAGACCATATTTCGGAACCTGGCCGCCGGGGGAGTCACGATATTTATGTCCACCCATTCCCTGGAGACGGCGGAGGAGGTGTGCGACGAAATAGCCATAATCCAAAACGGCCGCATTATTGCCCGCGGAACGCCTGCCGAACTCAGGAGACACGCCGGTACCGACGGAAACCTTGAAAATGCCTTTCTAAAGCTTACGGAGGTGGGAGCGGAGATCCGTGAACAGCCTGATGCTTCTTTGTAGGCCCAGATTGCTTGAATTCAA
Source organism: Desulfatiglandaceae bacterium (assembly GCA_041753575.1). Taxonomy (GTDB): domain Bacteria; phylum Desulfobacterota; class DSM-4660; order Desulfatiglandales; family Desulfatiglandaceae; genus CG2-30-51-40. The sequence continues at coordinate 1,841 of JBGSUA010000075.1, read as the reverse complement.
AAATGCGTTTCTCGGCGCAAGAGCCAAAAGCCGGAGGCGTTCCCTTTTCATGGCGTCCCTGGGCCTTTTCCTGTGCGCCGGCATCTTTGTTCTCTCCTGCCGCATGCTCCTTCATTTCCAGTCCATTGCCGGTCTGGGCGATCTCCTTGCCAGGCTTCTCCTTTCCATGATCCTTTTGACCTTTTTTTCACTTCTCATATTCAGCAACGTGATCTCCGCCCTGTCCAATCTCTACCTGTCAAAGGATCTGGAACTTATTCACGCATCGCCGGTTATGGCAGAAGAGGTCTTTCTCTCCCGAGCCGTTCAAACTGTCACGGACAGCTCCTGGATGCTGGCGGTTTTCGGCCTTCCAGTTTTCATGGCTTACGCCTATGTGTATCGGCCCGGTCCCCTCTATTACATCACCCTGGCGCATCTGAGCTTGACATTGGTGATCGTAGCAGCCGGCATTGGCATACTTGTCACCATGGTGCTTGTCCACATCTTTCCCGCTCAGAGGGCAAGGGATTTTGTGGCTCTTCTGGGTGTGGTGATGGGGATAGGAATCTACCTCCTCTTCAGATTCATGAAGCCGGAGAAGCTGGTCAACCCGGACACATTCTTTACGGTGGCCCAATATCTCAATGCCTTGAACGCTCCACGTTCGCCTTACCTTCCCACCCAATGGGTCGCAGACAGCCTCTGGATCTGTCTAAAGGGAGAAGGGAGCCGTGGCTTCTTTCACGAGGCACTTCTTTCCTGGAGCACCGCCGGAGCAGTAATTGTGATAAACGTCTGGACCGCAGGCCGCCTCTATTTTGAAGGGTTTTCCAAGTCTCAGGAAGCAAAGAAAAGGCGCTACGGGGGAGGGATGCTCCTGGAAGGCCTTGCCAAGGCATCAACATGGATCCTCGGCTCCGACACAGGTGCCATCGCGGCAAAAGAGATCCGCCTGTTTTTCAGGGACAACACACAGTGGTCCCAGCTGCTGCTTCTGGGCGCGCTCGCGGCAGTATATCTTTACAACTTCAGTGTGCTTCCGCTTGACATGAGTCCAGTAAGAGTGGATTTCTTTCAAAACCAACTCTGTTTCTTAAACTTGGCCCTTGCAGGTCTTGTCCTCTCCGCGGTATCGGCCCGTTTTGTGTTTCCTGCCGTCAGCTCCGAAGGGGAGGCCTACTGGATCATAAAGTCATCGCCCTTGAAGGTCAGGCGCTTTTTGTGGGCCAAGTTCCTCATCTACGTGATACCCCTTCTACTGCTGGGCGAGATCCTTGTGATAGCCACCAACAGGCTAATGGAAGCCGTCCCTCTCATGGAGGCCCTGACCACATCCACGATGGTCTTTATGGTCATGGGAATCACGGCTATGGGGATAGGGCTCGGCGCAATTTATCCTGATTTCAGGCATCAAAACATCGCCCAGGTGGCAACGGGTTTTGGAGGGATGACTTTCATGATCCTGAGCGCCCTTTTTGTTACCGCGACGGTCGTGCTGGAGGCAGGCCCCGTCTATATCCTTTTCATGGCAGAGGTAAGGGCAATCCCCCTCACCCAACTCCAGTGGCTTTTCATTGCCGCGTCATTTACAGGTGTTTTGCTTATTACATTCCTAGCGTTATATCTGCCCATGCGGATGGGGGAAAGGGCCTTGAAGTCTTAGAAGAAGGCCATGAGATTGCCTACTATTCCCAACTCTGCTTCACTCCCAGGATGGATTAGCCCAAATTCATGAAAGCAAAAATATTCTTATGGAATAACAGCAAGTTAAAGACAGGCCACTTCGTTTTCTGGCACTACATCTTTGCGCGATCAGAGAATCTTTTTCACCATCCGCCCTGGCACCGAAGCAATGTTCA
>JBGSUA010000074.1:0-4824 GCA_041753575.1 Desulfatiglandaceae bacterium | reverse complement strand
AAGTGAAAACGACCACAAAAAAACCGATCCCGATCTCTTCAAGTTCTCCCCCTCTTACCTTCTTACCCTCTGATTCAAGAAAGTTATTTAACTATTTAAGGACGTCCCCCAGGCTGACTACCACTTCGTTTTTACTTCTTTTGCATCTGTAATCTGTCCATCTTTAGTGATTAGCCCTGCGTCACAGAGTTTAGCAATCGCCACAATAATCCGATCATGCAATTCAGGCACGTTCTTGATTTTTATCATCTGGTTGACTACCTCAAGGTCCAAATCCCAGATCAAATAGTTCTCATTATTTTCGATCGCCTCTAAAACAAGATCAAAATCGTATACCACTCGTTTCTTTTCTATAATGTCAAGGCATTCTACGAGCACAATAGTCGGAATGATGGTCAGATGATTTCCTGCCTCAGTCTCTTCGAAGACCACATTGCCAGCCCTACTTAGTCTCCTGTCGTCAGTGAGGTACCAAAGAAGGGCGTGTGTATCTGCTAAATAAGTAGCCACGTCGTCCCCTTAATAAGTGGTTCTAAACAAAGATGTCTTTGCCTCTTCAATTTCGTCCGGTTCAATCTTTATCCCTTTCAGCAGTCCTCTCAGGGATCTTGAATCCTTTACATCTCTCCCCATGCTTTGCCTTTCCGTAAATTGCTTTAATTTACGGAGTTCCCTTTCCAGATAAGCAAGCCTTGTTACCAGATTTGAAGGAGCGTTTTGTTGAGCCATTTGTGTTATCTCCCCTTTCTTATTAATAAATTTGAGTGAGTTATCATGAGGATCAGTCAAGGACTCAGGACTCACGGTCCAAAAGTACGAGATATTTGTTCACGCCAATCATCTAAATCATCCATACCCCCAAGCATTCATCCTAATCATCCATGACGAAGCCACTCATCCATTCATCCGGCATTCTGCCCTCTGCCCTCTGTCCTCTGTCCTCCGTCCTCTTCCCTCTGATCTCTGGCTTTCTAATCATCCTGTTTCTTCTCATCCCGCGAGAAAATTCGGATCTCCCCCATGTTCCCACTCAAAAACCGGCTCAACACGGCATTACCAAAAGTGCCGGCGCCGCCGGTTATTAATAGTGTTTTCCCTTTCCACAATCATACAAACACCACAGGAGAAACTTTAAAACGCTCACTGAGAAGCTTAAGTTGGCGAACATTGAGCTGACGTTTGCCAGATATAATTTCCGACACTACCCCCTGGCTCCCAATCTCGGGCAGGTCTGATTGCTTAAGGCCATGTTCTTCCATCAAGGTTTTTAGTGCACTTATCGGGTCCCCCTCTATATCGGGGTAATTTTGGGATTCATAGCCTTCGATCAGGCTTCCAATCGTCTCCATCAATGAAGATAAAGGATGAGACTCATTGTTACCAACCTCATCAATAAGACTGTCAAGAAGATTGACCAGGTTATTATAATCTTTTTCATTGTGCGGCACAGAAAATACATGCTGTATGTTCGGCCAAACGTTAGCAATTTCTTTAAGCTGAGTATTCATTATTTCCTCCAATATCCTCGATCATATTCCTTGTGAGTAAGAACATGCCGAATATAAATCCGTCGCGTGTTGTAGTGTATTGCAGCAATTAACCGGGCCTTATTTCCACCAATATTGAAAACCGTTAAATTATCGACCTTATCAGCTCCCGGAAATGCATAACGCAGTTCAGCAAATGAATTAAAATCAGTGCGTTTTACTATCCTATACCAGGATTCAATCGCCGAAGAACAATCAGGATGCTTTTTAGAAAATTCAATCAAGCGCTTTCGGGTGATTATGTGCATATAAATAGCCTATCTCAGAATGAGATTTTTCTCAATAAAAATATGCTGGCAGATTTACAGCGCCTTGGACATGCCCATCGCATTGATGGGGTTCACGGCCTTGTCCGTACTCAGCACAATCATGTTCTTGACATCACAGGCCAAGGCCGCATTCATGACATTATCCGCGCCGATGGCGTTCGTCCGGATCGCCTTCAGAGGGGAAGAATTCGCAGGACGGCACCTGTTTTAACGCCGCGGCATGGAAAACCACGTCCACACCCCGCATGGCATCCCGACTTTACCATCTGTCTGACCTCCGTCCTCCGTCCTCTGATCTCTGGCTTTCTAATCATCCTGCTTCTTTTCATCTCTCGACAAAATGCGAATCTCACCAATATCGTTATCCATAAAACGCCTTAGCACAGCGTTGCCGAAGGTACCGGTCCCGCCCGTAATCAACAATTTTCTATTCTCAAACATTTATCACCGCCTGATAGTGTCCAAAATTTTCACCACAAAGAGCACAAAGAACGCAAAGTGAAAACGACCACAAAAAAACCGATCCCGATCTCTTCAAGTTCTCCCCCTCTTACCTTCTTACCCTCTGATTCAAGAAAGTTATTTAACTATTTAAGGACGTCCCCCAGGCTGACTCCCACAGTTGGGAGGCTGCCACAATCCGCTCATACACCCCTTGGGGCATGCGAGCTTGAAAAGACCGCTGTTAAGAAGGTTAGATTAGAAGATCTTTTGCAGCCTTTTACAGAGTCACATGTTTTAGCAGGCATATGCCGTCAAGCCACCGCTTCAATTCCTTTTCTATCGACCAGGTTAAGCAGTTTGACCGCCGCAGGGCCGGGCTTCTTCCCACCTGACTCCCAGGTTGCCACAGAAGTTTTGCTGACGTTTAGATAAGCAGCGAAAACTGCCTGGCTGACCCGATAACGCAAGCGTATCTCCTTGATTTCCTCAGGCTTGTACGCCTTTACACGGGGCAGGCAAAGGGCATCAAACTCACGCATCGTCATCTCATCCATGATCCCCGAATCATGCAAGCCCTTTGCCGTCTCATGAACGACGGAAAGAATACTGTCAACTCCTTTACCCATTACAGTTCACCTCGCTCAGTTCGCCACATTCCAGAGCTGCTCTAATTTCGTCCGACTTCATTGCAAGATAGTATTTTGTCAGGTGTTTCAATGCCTTTAATTCATCGTCTTCAATGTTTTGCCGGCTGTTCTTGGGAAACAGAAATAGGAAGAACGCCCTCTTTCCCTCCTGAAAACCAAGCAGCGTCCTCCAGCTCCCACGCTTTCCCTGTCCAGGCATGGCAATCCGTTTCTTGAAGAGACCCGCTCCGAGATTTGCGCCAATCAAACCTCTCTCCATCTCAGCCACTGCGCGGCAAATGTGGGCGTTAGTCAGTCCCTGGCGTACGGCCAGCCGTGTGAACGGCTTTGAAAGATAAACATTCACAAGATCTCTCTTGAAATCATTTTCTATATAACCCAGTTATACACATAGAGTCAAGTTCGTCCTCCCAATTTCTTTTCATCCATCCACCCCCTGATCCATTCATCCCAATTTCCGCATTTCAGCATTTCTGTTCTCTGCCCTCCGGTCTGCGCCCCTCTCCCCCTCTAACCTTCTGATCTTCTTGCTCTTCGCCCCATGCTCCATGCTCCCTGCCCCCTGCCCTCTGCGCATTTCATCCAGTCATCCAGCGAAGCCATCCATCCCCTCATCGCTTCCTACCTTCTCACCCTCTCACCTTCTTACCCTCTTACCCTCTAATCCTCTCCCCTTCCTCTCTTCCTCTCTTCACCGCCTCCAGGCCTGTAACAAATTCAAGAAAGTTATTTAACTATTTAAGGACGTCCCCCATTCTTCTCCTGCGCACCAGCTCCGGCGTGGACACATCTTCCCCATCTCTTGTCAAAACCTTCCTTCCCTTCGTTACCTTCTGTGACAAATTCAAGAAAGTTATTTGACTATTTACGGACGTCCCCCATTCTGCACATTCATGCCCATATCGAGGTTATCCTTGACAAGACGAAAATCATTGGTATAAGATACCAACATGGAAACGACGCTTATCAGACATGATAAGGTAACGGATGAACTGGGAAATACTGTTGAAATCAAACTATGGAAGGTCCCCCCGAGCCCTGATAAACCAAAGGGCTACAAATATTCTCTTGTGTATATCGTTGAAGGCGAAAGGGTGATCGGTTACGATAACTCGGAGCGAAAAGGCGATCATCGCCACTATGGCAATCGGGAAGAACCCTACCCTTTCACCACACTGCGGCAACTCGCGGATGATTTTATGGCTGATTTGGAACAATTTAAAAGGAACTCATCATGAAAGCAAAAAAGATTAATATCGGGTTTAAGGACATTGGCACTGCGTTAGATGATTTTGTGGAAACCGGTGAAGCCCTGGCATGTGGGGAAGAAGTGCGTGAGGAAGCGGGTGTTTATTTTACCAATATCGAAGCGTTCCGCAAGGCGATCACCCCTCGGCGGCTTGAGTTATTAAACGTCATAAAAACCACCCGCCCGGGTTCAATCAACGAACTCGCATCGCTGGTCCACAGGGATATCAAGAACGTGGCCGAGGATATGAAGTTGCTCGCACAGGTGGGGCTTCTCGAGATCAAGGAGGTGCAAAATCGCATGGCCCCAGAGGTGGACTACGACGAGATAGATGTTCGGATCGCGGTCTGACCCGAATCGTTCTCCTGACTCCTGTCCCTCCCTCTCTTCCTCCCTTCCCCTCCGTCCTCTGACCTATGTCCACCGGACTCTGACCTCTAACCCTACTACCCCTCTCATCTTCTAAGCTTCTTACCTTCTTCCCCTTCCGTCCTCCGTCTTCTGTTCTTTCTTCCTCTAACAGAAAGTTTTTTAGATTATATGAAACGGGCTGTTCCAAGGTGTGATACATACTATCATAGGATACCTTAAAATTACATTTTGGAAAAGGAGGAACATCCCATGAAGAAAAAGATAGCTTATGTTGGCATCGATTACCACAAGAATAC
>JBGSUA010000073.1:0-2164 GCA_041753575.1 Desulfatiglandaceae bacterium | reverse complement strand
CAAACTGCTTCCAATTGATAGCTGCCCTTCTCGATTTTGCCGGATCTCGTTCAATTAATGCGACTTCGTCACCGTACATCCTGGCATTCCTAGCCAAAATCTCTCCAATGATCATGGCACACTCCTTCTCACGGAAAATATCCAGAAAAACAGGCGAAAAATTTCCCCGCCTACTAGGTTGAGGCGGGAAAGACAGACGGCTCAATTACAGGAGACGAGCCTTTGCAAGAGGCAGGAAAGGGGAGTCTGCAAACTCTTCTGTAAATTGCTTCAAGGCCTCCTTCTCCTTTTCTGTCTCGTTGGAAAGGCGGTAAAGCCGGGCAAGGTTCCAGAGAGCTGCGTCTTTGAGCAGGGGATAGTCACGTAAGCTCTGGAGCAAATCTATAGCGCTCTTAAGATCTCCCTTTGCCTCATAACAGGCCGAAAGGGCAAGTTTGGTAAGATTTACATATCTGGTTGCGCCCGCCATCTTGTCCAGGAAATTATGGTAAAGGGATATGGCCTCATCGTAGTTTTTTTCACGGTATTTCAAGTAGGCCAGTTGGGCAACTGCCAGTTCTGATGCCCCGGACAGGGAGTGATCCTTCATTACCTCTTCGAATAAGGTGACTGCATCAGGAGTAGTTTCCTTTGTCTTCTCAGAAGGATTTGTTTCGGTCATCGCATTGTAGGCCTTATTGTAAGCATCCTGGCCTTTTCTGTCGGCATAACCGAGGTATGTATGCGCCACCAGAAATACTACTGCCGCAAGCGCTATAACAACGCCGACATACTTGAGAAGCCTGCCGTGCTCCCTTGCCCACTGAAGGACACTTGCAGAAATGTTCATGAATTCATCAGGCTTTTTGAGAATCTCTTTGGTTTCCTTAGATCCGGCCATGGATTAGCTCTTTCCCTTGCTATCAAAATTTGTTACGAATAAAGACCTGTTAACAGAACAAAGCGTTGGAGTCAAGTGAAAAGGGCTTGGAGGTTGATTTGCCGCCAAAGCCGATGTGTAACGCGTGAAGCGGAGGGAGCTGGCTTTCAGGTGTGGGGACTGGATACGATACTGGAATATCTTCAATCCCTGCCGGATTCGCTCATCTATGTGATCCTGGCGTTCAGCGCCTTTGTGGAGAATGTATTTCCTCCGATACCTGGAGACACAATCACAGCATTCGGGGCCTTCCTTGTTGGCATCAAGAGGCTGAATTTTTGGGGAGTATATGCCGCTACGACTGTGGGAAGCGTTTTGGGATTTCTCTTCCTCTTTTATCTGGGGGCCGTGATGGGAAGGGGTTTTTTCCTGAGGAAGGATTACAGATTCTTTAGTGCGGGAGATATCTTTAAGGCTGAGCAATGGTTCGAAAGATACGGTTATTATCTGGTGATCCTCAACAGATTTCTTCCCGGGATACGCTCTGTAATCGCGGTTGTGGCCGGGATATCAAGGCTCAAGCCCCTAAGGGTCGGGGCTTTTGCGCTGATAAGCTGCCTTGTCTGGAACGCCCTTTGGGTGTCGGGCGGATACTTCCTGGGGGCAAACTGGAGTGTGATGAAGGAAAGGCTTTCTTATGTAATGGTGCGTTACAATACCGCTTTGTTGGGCCTTGCAATAGCAGTGGCCCTGGCGCTGACACTGAGGTGGTATCTAAAACGCAGGCGCCGCTGAACAAAAATAAGACCGGCCAAGACTCGGGGCTAGCCCTGCGCCGCCCTGGTTTCAGCCGTGACCCAGTCCAAGAAAGGATCGTAACCGGCATCAATGGGCAAAGCTACCACGCATGGGCAGTCATAGCTGTGCAGGGATCTAACCCTGTCTATAAGCATGGAGAGAAGCTCTTTTCTTGTCTTGGCTATTATGACTGTCTCTCTTGCATGTTGAATCTTTCCTTGCCACCAGTATATTGATTGTGCACCGTCAATGATATTAACACATGCCGCAAGCCTATCTGATACAATAGATTCACCTATTTTTCTCGCTTCAAATAGATTTGCCGCTGTCATATAAACCATAACAATTTCCATATAAACCTCCGATCCTGTATCAAATCAGAACCAATCAAGTTCCGGGGGAGTTCCCATAATTGCCTGCCAAACGTTCATGACAGCAATATGTTGTCACCCCCGAGCATGAAAATTTCCTTTCCCACAGATAAGAGAGCAGACCTCTTTCACTGAT
>JBGSUA010000072.1:0-22928 GCA_041753575.1 Desulfatiglandaceae bacterium | reverse complement strand
CGCTAAAGAGCTGCATGATGACGTTTCGGTCCGTCCAGCCCACTGCCTTCATGACCCCGATCTCGCGAGCCCGCTCCGCGATGTTTCCGGCCATGGTCTTGAACGCGATCAGAACCGCAACGATGACGGCAATCAGGGAAGCGGCAAGGGTGAATTTGTCTGAGAGGGCAAAGAGGCTGCCAAGGATCTTCAGAAAGGAATCGGGTGTGCCGATGGTGGCCTTCTTGCCGAAGATTTCTCGGAGAGACGGTGTCAGCTCCGCAATCTTCTCCTGGTCGGCCTTGATAAACAAGAGGTTTATGTCGGATTTGTCAAAGGGAGAGACCGATTGGACCAGGGCAGAGGAGGCGGCAAGCGCCTGGGCCTCCGCGAGCGGAAGGTACACGTTTGCCACCGCGATCTTTGCGGCCCTCGACGCATCAATGAGTCCGATCACCGGATAGGTCCTGCCGGATACCGAAATCGTGTCTCCCACCTTGATGCCGAACTGCCGGGCATAGGCTGCTTCGACGAGCGCTTCGATGCGGCCCGGCTCCAGAAAGCGGCCTTCGGTGACCGAGGCGCGGAGCACCGCGGGCCCGATGGGATTCTGCTGCTCGATCCCGAGCACGGTCCAGGCCCGGGTCGGGTCAAAGACCCATAGAAGGACCGCCCTGCCCGTGCCTCTCACGCCCGGCAGCTGCTGGACCCGTTTCACCTCATCGTCACGGATGGTGACGGCCGAGCAGGGAAAAACCGATCCCGTGAGCTCCTTTGGGACATCCCCTGAGCGCTGCACAGTGACATCCGCGCCGATCTCCTTTAGAGGCACATGGGCCGCCTGGCGGTAGGCGGCGGAAACGGCGTTGAGGATGATCAGGAGCGCAATGCCGATCGAAAGCCCCACGACCGCCGCCACGGTCCTCCGCCGCTGGTGATAGATCTCATTGATCAGATAGCTCAGATTCATTCCATTCCTCCATTGTGTGGATCTGCAATATCGCCAATCCAAATCGCTCAATTTGGGAATTCAAGAGCGGCAAAAGGGCAGAGGTCAGCGACATACCCCGTCCTTGAGGTGAGACATGGCGCCCGCAATCAAGTCCAGGAACTTCTCCTGCTGATCCTTGTCGAGCCTGGCCTTGAACTCGAGCATGTGGGCGACGACCAGCTTCTGTATGTCCTCTTGTGCGTTGCTGATTTGCGTCACGGCCGCTTCAATGGCCTTTTTGTCGGGGCTGTCCGAGCGCATGAGGTCCAGGAGCGATCCCCTGAGCCTGCCAATTTCTCCTCTTTTCTCTTCAAGACTCTCGTGGAATCGTTCCGCCTCCTCCCGCAATTGACTCAGTTGTTCCGGCTTGAGAGAGAGCTTCTCAAACGGGTAGGCCTGAGTGGTGGACCCGCATGGCGCGGGACTTCGGACACCCTCACCAAACGGGTGGGGGTCATGCCGGGTCTGTCGGTAATGGGTGTAGCCTGCAGCCCCGAGCAGCGACACGTTGAGGAGAAGAGAGAGAAGGAGGAAATACTTCAAGAGGTTAGGTCGCATCCCTCACCTCCATGATCGTCACATAGATCGCCCCGATCGTGTCAGGAGGCGTTGCCTGGAAAACCTCCAGGGATAACGCCTGTTGGATATTTGCCTCCCTTTGAATCGCACCCTTGTCCGCCACCAATACGTTGCCTGAGATCAATCCGATGAAAGAGACGATCAGCACCATGGCGACTCCCATCACCCGCAGAAACAAAGGACGGGAGGCGAAAAAGCGGCTAAGCCACGATGGCTCTCTTTCTTGCACGTTTGCCATGACCCTCGTGGCAAACCCGTAAGGGGCATGAAATCTTTCGGCCGAGGCAAACAAATGGCCGAGCGACTGGGTCTCTTCCAGGTCCTTTCTACAGAAGGCACAACCCCTGATGTGTGAAATGAACCCCTCCTTTTCAGCCGGGCCGAGCCGGTCATCCATATAGGGGGAGATCATCTTTCTTATCCGATGGCATTTCATATTGTTCCCCTCTGTACCCTTAAACGATTGAAAAGTGATTTTGTTCCAAAAAATTTTCGCCGATCTACAAGTGCTTTCGAAGGAGGTTTCGAAGCTCATCGCGCGCCCGTGATATCCGCGACTTCACCGTGCCCACGGACAGGTCAAGGACTTTCGCGATCTCTTCGTAAGAGAGCCCTTCGATCTCCCTCAGCACGATGGGTGCCCTCAGTTTTTCGCGCAGTCTTGGAAGGGCCGCCTGTATCGCCTCAGTAATTTCCTTTGATTCATAGACCTGGTCGGGCAACGGCTGGGCCGAGGGCAGGTCGTCTGAAAGCGCAGCCTCCCTGGATGCCTCGCGGCGGGATCTTCTTCGGTAATCGAGAGACGTGTTGACGGCGATGCGGTAAATCCATGTGTAGAGCGATGAGTCCGGTCGGAAGTCCTTAAGGCCCCTGTACGCCTTCAGGAAGACATCCTGGGCCGCGTCCTGGGCGTCCCTGGGGTCCCGAACCAGGTAACGGCAAAGGTTGTAGATCCTGTCCTCATATCTGCGGACAAGCTCCGCAAAGTCAGTGAGCTCTCCATCTTTCAATCGTTTTGCCAAGTTCAGCTCATCCATAGAGGTCATAGAGGCTGCCATAGAGCTCCGCGCCAACTAATCAAAAAAGGTGGATTAAGTTGCCCCCGCACATGAAAATGGCAGTTTTTTGGGCAATAGGCAGCAGAGGGTGACCAAAAGAAGGAGTTTTTTTGTAATGAGGCTCCCGCTGTCGAAACTAGGCCGGTACCCGAATTAGGCCAATTGAAACCATTGGCATTTTTTAGTCTGCCATTACTGATTCTGACACCAGGTTCCTTTTTCCCATTTGACGTCCTGATGCCGTCCAAATGACCACCGCTGAACTGGTGTTGTTCATTATACTACCGTATCTGTTGATTGACCTCAGGCAACTTTATGAGTCTTTTCCAAAAAGTTTTATGCACTGAAGAGACGAAGCCCATAAACTTTTTAACTTCAACGAGTACTTCTTACAATAGCTCTTCTCGCTGTCCAAAAAACCCATTTTGCACAAGAGTTATCTACTGCCCGTTAGCTCCGCAGGATAGCTCGCAAAGAACCCCTCCGTTGCCGCACTGCGCCGTTTCAAACTGCAAAATAGGATGATCAATGCCGAAATGATCGAGGAGTTCACTGCGAATCCCTTCCGCTATGATTTCAGTGCCGCTCAGCAGCTGATCCGCCACCTCCACATGGCAGGAAAATGCGATACTCGACGAACTGACGTTCCATGCATGCAGATAATGGATTCCGCAAACACCTTCTATACTCATAAGCACCGACTTGATCTCCTCAAGATCGAGTTCCTTAGGTGTAGCATTCATTAATATGCTTGTCGCATCCTTGGCAATGGACCAACAATTCTTGAGGATAAAGATCACAATAAACAAGGAGAGCAGGGGATCAATCCAGTACCACGGCTTTACTACCAATACGATGCCGTTTATGAGAACGAGCACCGAGGTGAGCATGTCCCCGACCATATGAAGAAATGCCCCTTTCACATTCAAACTGTGCTTCGAATCTCTGTGAAGGAGCCAGGCGGATAGGCCATTACCGATTATGCCCACCATGGCAAGATATATGACAATGATTCCCAGAACAGGCTCGGGGTGCATGAACCGCCGGGCCGCCTCGTAGAGAATATATGCAGCCGCTGCAGTAAGAAGGGCTACGTTGATAACGGCCCCCAGTATTTCCGCCCTCTTGTACCCGAAAGTGTTATTCATGGAGGCGCCCTTCTTACTTACCCGATAAGCGAAATACGCTATGAGGAGGGCAGTAAAATCAGTGAAATTGTGGGTCGCGTCGGATAGCAGCGCCATGCTGTGGGCATATATTCCTCCAAAGATCTGAGCGATCGGAATCAAGAGGTTCAAACCTATTGCAATGAGAAGGCGGGACCCCATACTATCTCCCTTCTCAAGCGAATGGACGGAGAAGCAGTGTCCATGCTGGTGGGGTGAATGCCCCTCCTTTGTCCTATCGGGAAAAGTCTCTGCATTTCTATGGTTTTCTTGCATAAAATCTTAAGTCATCCCTCGAACCAATTCTCTGATCTTGAGTCAAGTCTATCCTGCGACCTTTAGAGCTTTTTCCTTTGCAGCTCTCTGATATTGCTTGCAAAAGATTGTCTTAAGCAAAAAGGAAAGGGGTTCGCGGTCATTTCATGCAGTTGAACCTCTTCCGACTACAGGTTCAGATACTGATACTCGCGCGACCCCAAACCAGTGCCCGGTATTAATACAAATTTTTACCAGCATAAGCATAACCGGCACCTCGATCAATACGCCGACTACGGTAGCCAGTGCCGCGCCTGAGGAAAGACCGAAGAGCATTGTTGCAGTAGCTATGGCAACCTCAAAGTGATTAGATGCGCCTATCATAGCAGCGGGAGCCGCATCGGCATAGGGTAACTTTATTACCTTGGCAAGCCAGTAGCCTAACCAGAATATCAGATTGGTCTGAATAAACAGGGGAATGGCGATCCACAGGATTGTAAGTGGGTTTGATAGTATTACTTCACCCTTGAAAGAAAACAGAAGCACCAATGTGATAAGCAAGGCAATAATGGTTATGGGGGTTAGTACGTGCAGGAACTTATCCTGAAACCACATCACACCTTTCTTGGCAATGATCCACTTTCTGGACAGGTACCCTGCAACAAGCGGCAATGCAACATATATGGCAATGGACAGAAGCAGGGCCTGCCATGGAACGGGAAGCCTCCCTACGCCCAGCAGAAAGCCGCCGAGCAAGCCGTAGAGAATCAGCATGGTCAGGGAATTGATTGCCACCATCACCAGGGTAAGACCGTCGTTTCCTCGTGCAAGATAGCCCCAAACAAGCACCATGGCGGTGCAGGGCGCTATGCCAAGGAGAATGCAGCCCGCCAGATAACTCCTCCAGAGAGGTATCTCAAGCATTTTGAGCCCTGCATGCATTACTACCGTTCCAGCTCCGTGAGTCGCTCCGACAGGCAAATCCAGACCAAAAGGCATTCTGACATAGTCAACCGCATCTGCTCCAATGAGGCTGTAGAACAAGGTCCCCAGGAAGAAGATCGCTATAACATACATGGTGAAGGGCTTGATCGCCCAATTGACAAAGAGGGTAAGGAAAACCGGTTTTCCGCTTTTGCCTGCCTTAATGACCTCTCCGAAATCAATTTTTACCATGATAGGATACATCATAAAGAACAGGCAGATCGCAATGGGGATGGAGACAACCGGCGCCTCGTTGACGAATATGGCCATGTCGTCCAACGATTTTGCCAGATCCGGGGCAATCTTCCCCAGAACTATCCCGCCTATGATACACAGCCCTACCCAGAGCGTCAGGTAGCGCTCGAATACGCTTGTCATCTTCCTCTCTGAAGCATGTACCGGTTCAATTGCCATAAGAAAACCTCCTGGTTATTTAAAGCCTATTTGCTCTATTTTTATCCCATAGTGGGTTTTGCTTAGAAAGCTGTCTACCGTTGTATATTTAGCTAAACACCTAAATATATATTAGGCAGTAGCTTTCCCCATGTCAATAGCCAAATTCAAATGACTCGTTTACGGCTTGGCGCTCAGAATATAAGGTAGCAACCAGAGCGTTCACCGGATCATTTTGTTTTCCGGATTAGCCATGTGAAGAATCTATTCAAGATAATCAAAAAATGATGTTGACACGGGCTATCAGAAAGTATATTCCAAAAAAAGAATTTAGAAGATAATTCCCAGGAAGGGATCGGCTATTAAGGTTCTTTCTGAAGGTTTACAAGCACCTGAGAATTTTGGATGTAGCTGGAGTAGTAAGTTTCAGAGAGGATCGTCTCTGTGTAAACTACTTTCTTGCCGAAGGAGTAAAACCATGGAAATCAAAGTGCTGGGGCCTGGTTGCCCCAAATGCGAACTGACGGAAAAGAACGTTAAGGAGGCCGTTGCAGAGGAAGGCGTTGACGCCTCTGTGGTCAAGGTGAAGGACGTGATTGAGATTGCCAAGCACGGAGTATTCGGAACGCCTGCCGTGGTGGTTGACGGGCAGGTTAAATGCGTGGGCAAAGTACCCACCAAGGATGAGATCAAAAAATGGATCAAGAAAAATTAAACGAAGGATTGAAAGAAAACATCCAAGACATGGTCAGGGAGAAATATGCCGGCATCGCCATGGGTAGTGTCGCCGGCTGTTCTCCCTCCTGTTGTGGAGGCTCGCCCTCGCTTATTAACATCATGGACAGAGGAAGGGTCCTGGATTATGGGGATAAGGATCTTGCTCTCGCCCCCGGAGAGGCGAACCTCGGGCTCGGGTGCGGGAATCCCATTAGCAAGGCAAAACTGAAACCTGGCGAAACGGTTTTAGACCTTGGAAGCGGAGCGGGATTCGATGCTTTCCTGGCTGTCCAGCGGGTAGGCGAGTTGGGAAAGGTGATCGGCGTGGATATGACGCCCGAGATGGTTCAAAAGGCAGGAGAAAATGCCAGGCGATTCAATATCTCCAACGTTGAATTCCGCCTCGGAGAGATCGAGCGGCTTCCTGTGGAAGACGGCTCCGTGGATGTGGTCATATCCAATTGTGTGATCAATCTTTCTCCGAATAAGTCCGATGTTTTCCAGGAAATCCATCGAGCACTGAGGCCAGGAGGCCGAATCGTCATTTCGGACATCCTGCGTTGCGGGGAATTTCCAGAGGCGCTTCGAAACGACCCCAAGGCCTATACCGGCTGAATCTCCGGGGCAATTTCACCCGGCGAGGTGGAAGAGATTCTCAATAAAGTGGGGTTTCAGGATATCACTATCACCCCCAAGGAGCAGAGCGAAGAGATCATTCGAGGCTGGAATGTTGCTGAGAATGCGGAAAAGGTAGTCTTTTCCGCCTATATTCAGGCAGTCAAAAATAATCCCTGATCCGGAATGCGGTATGGGTATCGGAAAAGGGTATGATACAATGGGAGGATGAAACGATGTCTCAAGAATGCTGCGCAACGGGCGGCAATGTCATGATTTTAGCGTGTTCAGGCGGATCAAATGTGGGTCAACTGGCAAATCAGGCCGCAGTGGAACTCACCCAGGAGGGATTCGGTAAGATGTTTTGTCTCGGAGGCATTGGAGGGCATCTCTCCGGCTTTGTTCAATCTGCAAAGGATATTGACCGGATGGTTGCGTTGGACGGATGCAACATCGGCTGTGCCAGGGCCATTCTGAGCCATGCCGAGGTTCCGCTTAAGGGTTATTTGGTCGTCACCGATTTGGGAATTGAAAAGAACAAGGAATTCAATTTAGAGAGATCGGACGTGGAGCGGGTCAAGAACGCTGTCAAAGGGGCCAGAGGAAATGGATCGGCAGAGGTCGCCGTCGTGGCCAACCCCTCCAAGGGGTGCTCCTGTTGTGCTTAGACGCTAACTCTTCTATCTGCAACAAACCAGGTGCCATTTTCAATGGGCCAATTTAACATCCGGGGGAAAGGAAAGGCGGGTGAATGACGATATGCTGCTAGATAGTTACCGGAAAGAGATCTTTAGGCCCAAGGTGTTTGAAATCTTGAAGCTCTTGCCCAAGACCAACTGCAAGAAATGCGCGCAGCCCACATGTATGGTCTTTGCCACTATTGTAGCGCAGGGGGTCAAGGGTGCGGAGGACTGCCCTGGGATTAATGCCCAGCAGTCGGAAGGACTGAAAACATCCCTGGCGGGCTTTTCAATGGCGGCCTGATGGGGCCTCGAACGCCGGTCAAACATTAACGGGAAAATTACGGATAGTCTTGCGATGCATGAAATCATTTGTTACTGCTTCGGTTATACCTCTGAAGACATCCGCCATGATCTATTGCGAAATGGCCGCTCAACCATACTGGACAGGATCAAGAAGGCAAAGAAGGATGGCGGATGCAACTGCGCGAACAGGAACCCCAAAAGAAGGCGATGCATTCCTGAGGTTCACCGGGTGGTGAACGAGATCACAGGCTATCACGAAGGCATTCCATTGAGGGCATCATGAACAGGAGAAAGCCGATGCCAACGGGTTGGCAAATGAATCGAAAAAGGATGCTCGAGTCTATACGGTCTTTTTGCGCGGTGATCTTTTGGAGCAATTGGTCATCAGGCTTGTGCTGTGTCGCATTCCTGCCCTTCATCTTCTTCATGAACAGCGTTTCAGGTGCGTCGGACCTCAAGGCGCAGTCCTTGAAAGAGTTGCTGGGCCGGTATGACGCCTCCAGATGCAAAGAATGCCATGGAGAGATATATGCCCAATGGGAAAAATCCCACCACGCGAGGTCCATCATGGACATTTTCATGGAGGAATATCTGAGCAAAGGGGTTCTTTCCGTAAAGAATCCCAAGGATGCCACCCAAAAGAACTTCCCCTGCTTCCAGTGCCATTTCCCTCAACTGAAAGGCGCTACGGACGAGGTAGCAGCAGAGATTGCAGCGGTCATTCTAAGCAAAGACCGGGAGACCATGAAACAGCTCAACATAAACTGCCTTGTTTGTCACCACGACATGGCAATGGTCCATGGCCTGCCGGAGCAGGGGGTGCTTTACGGGTCATCCAGCACACCGGAACATCCTGACGAAGAATACAAAAGCGTCCGAAATAGCCCCATCATGAGCCGCCCGATCATTTGCGGCCAGTGTCACGGGCTTGGCCCGGTACTGGAGGAAGGGCGCCCCGTTCAATGTGCTACCCTGTATGGAAGCTATCTTCATGCATACATACCTTCGGGCGGAAGCAAGACCTGCCAGGAGTGCCATATGGAAAAGGCGGATCATACTTGCCCGCCCAACTTCAAGGATAGAGGAGATGTATCCAGACGCCTTGCCAAATCGCTTCCCATGGATGTCCAGGCCATGTTTTACCGGCCCCAGATTACCCCCGGTCAATTTGCTAACACAGTGGTTGTAGATGTCAAAATCGGCAGCAGGGCCGGCCACCGAATTCCGGACGGGTGACCCTCCAAGAACCGCGTGGTCCTGGATGTGACCATCAAAGACAGCATGAACCGGACGCTTTACGCAAAAAACAATGTCTATATGCCTCAGTCAACCAATTCCCTGAGTGAGACCATGGTGTATGGACCTACGCACAAACTGGGCATTATCCGCGACACAAGCATTCAGCCCTTTGCGACCAAAGCAGAGACTTTTGAGGTGTCTATCCCGGAGGGCATCGGTAAGGTTAGGGTTCAGGCGGAGCTGAGCTATCAGCCACGACCGGGAGATGTATTTCCAATTCACAAGAAGATGCTGGAGATATTGTTGGGTGAGGAAGGAGGAGCAAGGAAACCTTGAAGATGGACCGAAAGTGGCTGAGGGCAGTATGGCAAGCGGGTCTTGCACTTTCATTGGCCTTTGTCGTGGCTCTGCTGATCAACCAGGCCCGTCAGGACACCCTTCTTCTTGTGATGAACTGGTCGCCGGAAGCCATGCTGACTACCGATAAAGGGGAGGGCATGGTGATATCGCTGGAGCAGGCCAGGGAACTATGCGAGGAGAAAAAGGCATTATTCCTTGATGCGCGATCACAGGAAGATTATGTCCGGGGACATATTAGATGTGCGCTCAATATCCCGTGGCAGTCCTTTGACCAGCATATTGGCCGGATCTTGGAAACCATTCCGGATCATGCATGGATTGTGACCTATTGCGATGGGGAGAATTGTTCCCTGAGCGAAGAACTTGCTAAAGAGCTTTATGCAATGGGTTATAACCACGTAAAAGTCCTTCTGAACGGCTGGACGAGGTGGGTCGAGGCTGGTTTTCCGGTGGAGGAGGGCAGGCCCACAACGGCTTCTTGGGGGAAGAACAGGAATGGCTGAATATCGACGACCCTATCTTCTTCAACAATGGAAGCAGGGATGCACCCTGGTTTGGTATGTCTTGAGGGATGGGCTTTTCCTGTTCCCGGCCTTTTACCTGTTTCACTGCACATTCAGGAGAAAGCCGCAGGGAAGCTGAGTGAATATATTTTTCAATAGTGTTGCCACGCTGGCCAACCTCGTGATTTGAGGGTATCAGAAATAAAACGACCTGGTTGACAGGACTAATTCCTTTATACTATACCTCTATAATAGGGAAAAAACTTCGCTGATTACTTCACCTTTTCCATCCCTTCCCCTTTGAGCGGGCTTCCACCCTTGCATCTTATTTGTAAGAACCCATTTCTTTGGAGGTGAACCGTGGCGAGGATCCTACCCAGCGAAGACCTTCTAAGCCGGATGCAGAGGGATCTCAAGAGATCTATATCCGGAGACCGAAGTAAAATCAAATGGTCCATGGTTATAGACCTGGCAAAGTGCGCAGGCTGTCACGCATGCACTGTTGCCTGCGTTGCGGAGAATAAACTCCCGCCGGGAGTTGTTTACAGACCTGTGCTTGAAGAGGAGATAGGCACCTATCCCAACGTGAGGCGCAGGTTTATCCCAAGACCATGTCTTCATTGCCAGAACCCACCATGCGTGAAGGTGTGTCCGGTCACTGCCACTTACAAGAACGAACAGGGTGTCGTTGTGGTGGACTACAACCGCTGCATAGGATGTAGGTACTGTCTTGTAGCATGTCCATACGCGGCGCGCACAAGCGATTTCGGGGAGTGGTACACCAAGGGGACACCCGGCACATCAGAAAACCTCCTGGGAAAAGAAAAGTGCTCCGAAGGATATGAGAACAACCCTGCCGCAGAATACGGAAAAAAATGGCCCAGGCGAGGGAAGGGTTCGCCCATCGGAAACGCGAGGAAATGCCATTTCTGCCTCCACAGGATAGAGAATGGGATGCTCCCCGCCTGTGTCACGACGTGCATCGGCAGAGCCACGTTTTTCGGAAACAGAAACGATCCGGAAAGCCTGGCGGCACAACTTATCTCTTCCCCGAGGGTCTTTGTGCTTAAGCCTGAGCTCACCACCAAACCCGCCGTCTATTACCTCAAGTAAGGAAAGGAGGAATGCAATGAGATACAAATATTTCGGCCTCCTGATCATTCTGGCTGTATTGGGACTTATCGTAGGATCATTCGGTCTGGCCGAGAGGCTCTTGAACGGCCTTAATCCCACAGCCCTGGGCTCCTACATCCCGTGGGGGCTGTGGGTGGCGTTTTATCTCTTCTTCCTGGGGCTTTCCGCCGGCGCCTTTCTGGTCACTATTATGACATACGTCCTGGGAATGAAGCAGTTTGAACATATAGGGCCTCTCGCAGCCTTTACGGTCTTGATAGCCCTCCTGTGTGAGGTGCAGTTCATACTCCTCGACCTCGGGCAGTTCCACAGGGCCCTGTACCAATTCTTCCTCTCTCCCAGTTTTACATCCCTTATGACCTGGATGTTCGTTCTGTTCAATGCGATGCTGGTCATTTACGCACTTAAGACCTTTCTTCTCATCAGGGGAAACATGATAAAGATGGCTGATAAGGAAAAGGGAAGGTTGCTCAAGAATATTTACAAACTCCTGGTGCTGGGGCAGACAAGCTATTCGGAGCAGCAGCGTGCAAACGACCGCAGGTGGGTGGGCATCCTTGCAAAGATCAGCCTCCCTGTAGGGCTCCTTTTTTATGGCACAAACGGAACATTCTTTGCCATTCTTATCAGCAGGCCGGTCTGGAACAGCGCCCTTACGCCTCTTCTTTTTATAGTTGCTGCGCTTCTCTCAGGAGGGGCTCTGATAACATTCCTGACCTATCTATTCCGATTGAAGGATCCGTTAAACGCAAACGGCTTTTGCAGGGAAGAACAGCTCTGTCTTGACCTCGGAAAGATCATTCTTTTTCTACTGATAGTGTTTCTGGCTCTTGAGGCCCTGCAGTTTTTCGTAGGCTATCAGACGGGCACTGCGGCCATCGTAACTAGCCTAAACCTCATCGTGGGAGGCCCCTACTGGTGGGCATTCTGGATCGTCCACGTACTGATAGGAAGTGTGATACCGCTATTACTTCTTCTCTTCGGCTCGCATAATCCCAGATCCGTTGTCTGGGCCTGCTTTCTGATCTTCGTCACGTTCCTGGCCGTCAGATTCAACTTTGTTATGCCTGATCTGGCCGTATATAAGCTGGAAGGCCTGGAGGCAACCTTCTACCATCCAAGACTCAGAACCGAATACATCCCCAGCCTGAATGAATGGCTGGTCAGCCCGTGGATAGTCTCATCGGGCCTGATTGCTTTTCTTATGGGAACAAGATTTCTGCCTGTCGTTACTGACGAAACCGGAGGTGCAGCCAATGAATAAAGACTGTGCAAGAAATAGAAACAGCGACACGGAAAACGGTATTGATCGGAGGGGTTTTCTTAAGTGTTCGGCCCTTCTGGGGGGAGCTGTAGCTGCAGGAGGCGGTATCCCTTTTTTTGCCGCTCTCAGGAATTACGCCGATGCCATGGAGGAAAAGACAGGCGCCTACATACACCACCTCCCGGAAAATCAGATATATTCGGCTTGTCAGCAGTGCAACACAAACTGCGGCATAAAGGTAAAGCTCGTTGACGGCATGGTCGCCAAGATAGACGGAAATCCTTACAGCCCATGGGCCATGACACCCCAAATCCCTGAGAACACTCACGTCAAGGATGCGGCTTCAGTGGAAGGCTCCCTTTGTCCAAAGGGACAGGCAGGCATCCAGACCCTCTATGACCCGTACCGTATCATCGAGGTCTTAAAGAGGGCCGGCAAGAGAGGCGAAAACAAGTGGCAGACCATACCTTTTGACCAGGCCATAAAGGAGATAGTCGAAGGCGGCAACCTCTTCGGAGAGGGAAAGGTTGACGGACTGAAGGACATCGTGGTCTTGAGGGACAAGGCGGTGGCAAAGGCCCTTGCAGAGGATTCTGCCCTTGTGGCTGAAAAGAAGATGACGATTGAGGAATTCAAGGCCAAACATGCCGCGAACCTCAGGTATCTGATTGATCCGGATCACCCTGATCTGGGACCCAGGAACAACCAGTTTTGTCTCCTCTGGGGCCGCCTCAAGAACGGACGGGCTGAGTTCATAAGGGATTTTGTGGCGAAAGAATGCGGTTCGGTCAATTACCACGGACACACAACCGTTTGCCAGGGATCGCTCTATTTCACCGGAAAGGCCATGAGCGATCAATTCGTAGAGGGAAAGTTCACCGGAGGGAGCAAGTTCTACTGGCAGGGAGACACGGGCAATGCGGAATTTGCTATCTTCGTGGGTGCAAATCCATTCGAGGCCAATTACGGGCCCCCTTTAAGGGTCCAAAAAATAACCGAAGGCACGGTTGACGGAAGGATGAAGATCGCGGTCATTGATCCCAGGTGCTCAAAGACTGCCTCCAGGGCATGGAAGTGGCTTCCGGTCGAACCCATAAACGGGGTCGGCACTATAGCCATGGCAATGATCCAATGGGTCATGGACAATAACCGCTTTGACGCAGCATATCTTTCCAACGCAAACAAGGCAGCGGCAAGAAAGGACGGAGAGCCCACCTGGAGCCAGGCCCCATGGCTTGTAAAGATAGGAGAGGAAGGAGCGCCGGGTAAGTTTCTGAGGGGCTCGGATCTCGGAAGGGCCAGAGATACGCGAACCAACAAGGAGGGAAAGGGCTGGGATTTTGACTCATTCATAGTGAAACAGGGAAGCGAATTCGTATCGTTTGACCCTAACGACGAAAAGAACCCAGTTGAGGGCGAACTCTTCGTTGACATGACTTTGGATGGGGGGATCAGGGTAAAGAGTGTGCTCCAGTTGATCAGGGAGGCGGCTAACAAGAACCCCGTTGAAAAATGGTGCGATATCGCAGGAGTGATAAAGGACGACCTCATCGAGGTAGCAAAGGAGTTCACAAGCCATGGAAAGAAGGCGGTAGCCGACATCCATCGAGGGGTATCACAAGACACGGGCGGCTTCTACAATGTCTGCGCCTGGTACACCCTTAACTGCCTGATAGGTAACATCGGATGGCAGGGAGGACTGTGCAAGTCAACTACCTACAACTACGCAGGCGACAAGCCAGGCAAGCCCTTTAACATGTCCGTGCAGCACAAGAATGCCATGAAGGCTTGGGGTATCAACATCATCCGTCACACTTCGGTCTATGACAAGACGACCATGTTTACAGGATATCCCGCAAAGCGGACGTGGTATCCCTTCGCAACCGACATCTATCAGGAGGTGATCCCCAGCATAGGGGACATGTATCCATATCACATAAAGGCCCTTCTGATGTATATGGGTTCTCCAGTATATTCCCTGCCATCAGGGCACACACTCATCAATATCCTTAAAGATCCAAAGAAACTTCCTCTCTTCATCGCCTCCGACATAGTGGTAGGCGAAACAAGCATGTATGCGGACTACATCTTTCCGGATACCACATATCTGGAGAGATGGGAGTTTCCGGGCGCTCATCCGTCGGTCGCGCCCAAGGTCTTCCCTGTAAGACAGCCAGCTGCAGCACCTATTACACCTGCCGTAAAGGTCTTCGGAGAGGATATGCCCATGAACATGGAGGCCATGATCCTTGCCATGGCAGAAAAGTTGGGACTTCCGGGATACGGAGAGGATGCGCTGGGAGCGGGAGTATCGGTCAAGCGGGAGGAGGATCTCTATCTGAGGATGGTGGCTAATGTCGCCTTTGGAGACAAACCCGACGGATCGGATAAGGTGCCTGCCGCAGACAAGGAGGAGATGCGCATATTTGTAGAGGCTAGAAGGCATCTTCCCAAGACTGTATTTGACGAAAAGAGATGGAGAAAGGTCGTGGGAGAGGAACTCTGGCCCCATGTTGTCTATGTGCTGAACCGCGGCGGCAGATTTCAGGCTTACGCATCGGCCTACAAAGACGGCCAGCTCGTGAACAAGTACGACAAGATGGTCGGGCTTTACTTTGAAAAGCTAGCTACTACCAGACACTCCATGACTGGCAAACCCTACCTGCCCCATGCAACCTATCTGGAAGGCCCAACTGACTGTATGGGTAATCTTATCCAGGACAGGAAGAAAGGCTTTGACATGTCCCTCATAACCTACAAGTACATCACCCAGACAAAGAGCAGAACCAGCGGAGATTACTGGCTGAGCGCCGTATATCCCGAAAATTATGTTGAGATATCCGCCTTCGATTCTGGTCGGCTGGAACTCAAAAACAACGACATGGTGCGCATTGTTTCTGCAACGAATCCGGACGGAGTATGGGATCTGGGTAACGGAGTAGTAAAACCCATCATTGGAAGGATAAAGGTACTGGAGGGAATAAGGCCTGGAGTAGTAGCCTTTTCCCTTGGGCACGGCCACTGGGCGCAGGGAGCAATGCCTTTTGAAATTGACGGAAAGGCAATATCGGCCGATCCAAGAAAGGCGAGAGGTTTCCATGCCAATGCCGCCATGAGGGTTGATCCTGTGCTCAAGAATACGACCCTCTGTGATGTGGTGGGCGGAAGCGCGGTCTTCTATCAAAGCAGCGTGAAACTTATCAAGGCATGACGATGCCCAAGAGACCTTCCGGCCATCCGGGGGGCCTTTTTTTCGGGAGCTTCTTGCAGAATGAACATAGGCAGATATACATTTGAGGAATTCAAGGAAAGAGCAGAGGCCTTTCACGGTTTTCCGGCTCCAGGTCTGCTTATTGGAGGGTATTTGGTGGAGGCTGCCAGGGCAGGACTTAGGAGCGGCGTCCTCTTTGAGGCGATTGTGGAAACCCCAAAATGCCTTCCGGATGCCGTGCAGCTCCTTACCGTGTGCAGCACAGGAAACCAGCGGCTAAAGATAATCAATCTGGGAAGATTCGCCCTGAGCCTCTTCGACAAGCACTCTGGCCTGGGATTCAGGTCTTATGTGGACTTGGACAAGCTGGATTCATGGATCGAGATCAGGGGATGGTTTCTGAAACTGGTTGAAAAGGAGCGTCAGGACTCTGACCGGCTCCTCTTGGAGATAGAGCAGGCCGGCGATTCCATTTGCACAACGGTCCCTGTGCAGGTTGCCCCGCAATTCCTGGGCCGCCATCATATGAGCGCCATAGTCCGCTGCCCCCTTTGCAGAGAGGCTTATCCGGCCAGCGATGGGCCTGTCTGCAGTGCCTGCCAAGGGCAATCCCCTTACGTAACTACGACTCCTCCTTGACCAAAGGGCTTGGTGTTTTGTCCGAGGTTCCAAGGAGGGTGGACTGCAACCATCATTCTTTACAGCCTCGCTGAATCCCTCCGCAAACAAGTCTGTCCACTCCCAGATCAAATAGGCGGCGAGCTATGTCCATGGCGCCGCCGCTGCCCATGTCCCGCACGGTTTTCCTGAGTACTGAATTGCCCTGTATTTCAACCAGCATGACCTTTGGAGAAGCTCCGAAATGGGGGGCTATTCTTTCATTGAACAGGGGAACAGCTATTCTAAGCCTTGGAACAGGGGCAACGTCTTTACCGTTGTAACTCCGGCGATTTTTATCCATTTTTGCTTCCAATCCTCTTTCGATTCCAGATAAGATTCCGACGATACTTAGCATTAAGCAAGCATTGTGCCACTATGCCTGAGAACGGATGCAAGAAAAAATTATTGTGCTATTAGAAGAAGATAGATGGGTTTTTAGGCGTAGCGTTCATATCATGCACAGAAGCTGTGTTTCAGTTGCTGAAACGAATGGAACAATCGTTTCAGCTCTCTTTACATCAAGCCATATCGTTTTATCTTGCGCCAGAGGCTGGTACGGCTAAGGCAAAGGGCCTTTGCGACCTCGATTCGGTTATTTGAAAATGTATCCAACAGGGTTTTGATCTTATCTGCCTCTTCTGCCTGAGCATCTGAAAGCCTTAGGCATGCCTTAGCACGCACACCCAGAAGATCCCTGGATAGATGTTCCACCCCTATCATGCTGTCTTTGCAAGTGATAAAACAATATTCCATTATGTTTTCCAGCTCTCTGATATTCCCGGGAAAGGGATAACCCATCAAGAAAGAAAGCACTTCAGGGGTTACTCCGGTTTTATTTTTTCCTTTTAGGAGGTTTAATTTCCGAATGAAGTGATCAACGAGCGCTGGGATGTCCTCTTTTCTCTTGTTAAGGGGAGGTAATACCTTAAATTTGTCTCCTATCTTGCATTGATTCGCGTCCCCGAGCGCTCGGCTTGCATGAGTCAGCCTCTCCTCCGGGAATAATCCCGAGCAGCCTTTCCCTGTCCTTGAGCACCTCCGAGTCATTGGCGACGTTTTTCTTAAGCCATTCCAGTAGAAGGTCAGGAAATTCTTCGGAAAGGCGGTAATAAACCCATCGCCCTCTCTTTCGGCTCCTGACGAGGCCGGCCCGCTGCAAAACGCTCATGTGTCTGGAGACAGTAGCCGTGGCAAGGCTCAGCATCTCTGTAATCTCGCAGACACATAGTTCTCCATGCTCCGTCAGGGCCAGGATTACCCGAAGTCTGCTTCCATCCGAAGCCGCCTTAAGAATATTGAGAGTATGTTCCATCATCCTCCCCAAATTGCTTATTTAGCCAAACGACTAAATTGAACTACAAACCCTTTCATCTGTCAAGAAGAATAGGAAATATCATCCCACTTCCCAAAAAAGGCCTAATCCCTTTCGTCCTCAGCTGTCGAGGTGTGACTTAAGCCCCTGCCTTGCCTGCTGTTCGATCTGTCGTATAAATATCTTTATGAGCTCAATCGCCTCATCACCATCTTAATCTTTGTAAATTATCTGGTCTTGGCCGAGAAGCTCTCCAGCCTTTCCTTGCCTCTCTTCATCTCATGCGATCTAGGTTTACCTGTTCCGCCGTGCCTCACCATCTCTATCTCCGCTAGAATGGCAAGGGCAATCTCCTGAGGTTCCCTTCCTCCCAGGTCAAGTCCTATCGGGCCTCTAAGTCTCTTAAGATGCTCCTCCTTGAATCCCTCCTCCCGAAGATGATCCAGTATCGCGCCGATCTTCTTGAGGCTCCCTATCATGCCGATGTAGGACGCCCTTGTTTCAATAACTTTGCGAAGGGTCGCCTCATCAGTTCTGTGGTCCTCTGTGATTATTACCACGCTAGTATTATCCGTTATCTGAGACAATTCCAGTTCAGGCCTATCGCCTCGGTCAGGCTGGGCATCCACCACCTTAACATCGTATCCGGCTATTCTGCCCATCTCAGCCAACGGTTTCCCTATATGCCCCCCTCCGATAATCATAAGCACAGGCCTTGTAAGAAATGGTTCAACAAATACTGTTATATCGCCACCGCATAGCATCCCTATTGAGTCGGATCCTTCCTCCTTTAAGGCATAATGCACGGTCGTGCACTTCCCGGTGAGGAGACTTTCCTTTGCTGCGCCAATGACGCGCCTTTCAAGCTCGCCGCCGCCTACATTGCCTATATAACTACCGTCAGGACACGCCAGCAGCTTGAAACCGAGTTGAGCGGGGGACGCGCCTTTCACATCTATCACAGTAGCAAGCGCCACCGGCTCGTGATTTTCGATTGCCTTTATCAATTCATTAAATACTTTAAGCATATTCTGCTCCTCAATCATTTATGGTCTCTGGGCTTTATTAAAGGAAGAGGCCTTCTCGGCACTCTTCTGGTAAATTTCTCCAACAGAGCTCAGCGTTCAAATTAATGATCAAGATTGTATAGTAAGATAAATCACGTTTAGTAAAATCCCAAGGACTCTTCTTGAAGAAAATGAAAGGACTTCTTCAATGGCCTGTTTGGAACGGATGATGGAACCTATGAACACATCGGAGAAAATCTGGCGACAATATCATTCAAGGTTGCGCGCGTTTATTAAGAGCAGGATTATTGATGACGCGACAGGCGAGGACATTCTTCAAAGTGTATTTCTGAAAATGCATGCGGAGCTTGCTTCCCTGAAGGACGAGACAAAACTGAAAAGCTGGCTTTACCAAATTACAAGAAACGCTATCATAGACTATTTACGGTTGCAGAATGATGGGTTGACCCTGCGCCAACTCCGTATTTTTTCTTGATTAACAAACCCAATTTTTCTATGCTCGACCTTTAGACATACGACTTCTTTTCACATCACCTATCATCAACCCCGTCAAATTAAGGAGGACGCCATGACTGACAAAAAGAAACTCTGTGAAAAAATCCGTCAGATTTATCCCGACATCGGGGAATGCGGCATCAATGTGGACGTTGAGTACGACAACGAGAAAAAGGTATGGGTGGTGGACCTCAAACAGGGTGATCAGGAACTCAAGACCTATCTGGAGGAATCCGACGCGGCATCGTGTATGATCGGCAAACAGTGCGTAAGCCTCGGCATTGAAATCGCCCAACTAAGGGCCAATATAAAAGGCAGAGGGTAGGCCTAGCGCCGGCGTCTCTGGTTGCTGACCTTGACACTTTTGTTTACATGAGACAGGTGTATTCAAGCGGCGGATGTGCAAAAGTAATTGACAGGTTCCGAAAAGGATAGAATGTAAATCCCTTACAAGTTCCCCGCCGCTATCCCTCCCAATGTATGCATTCGGCCGGACAGGTCCCGATTGCTTCATCAATGCATTCCTCGGATCCTCCCTCCGGCATGACAACAAAAGCCTTTTCGGCTTCCTCGTCAAATCCGAACACCTCGGGGCAAAGTCCAACGCAGCTTTGACAGCCGATACATTCTTCCGTTTCAATGAAAACTTTCTTGCTCATTATCTCCCTCATCCCACACAATAATGGCCAGTGTTTAAGAATTATTGGATTCCCACAGTTCTATACGATGCCCCTCCGGATCAAAAAGATAAAACACTTTGGTTTCATAATCCTATTTGAGGCCGTGCTCCCGGTGCTTCTGCGCAATCGTGGTGGCCAGCCTATCGAGCGCTTCAAAGTCGGTAGCGGATGGAGCCCCTTTGCACAACACGGGATTCAGCACTTCGACTTTCAGATTGGGGATCATTCCAGCAAGTGTTTCCACTGTCTTGCCTCCCCAACCATAAGATCCAACGATGGTGAGAAACCTCGCCTTGGGCCGCAGGGCGTTTGCCAGAAAGGCTGCGTAGGCGGCAAGCGGATGAGGACCGGCCAGCACCGTGGGAGTGCCCACCACGATCGTGGCGGCATCAACCAGCGCCATGGCCAGTTTGCCGATATCCGTGACGGCAAGATTGAACAGATCAACCCTTACCCCGTGCCCGACCAGAGCGGCTACCAGATAATCCACCATTTTTCTGGTGCTGCCGTGCATGGACACGAAGGGGAAAACCACAGAATTGTGGGGAGTGCCCGCCAGCCAGTCCCGGTGGGCTTCCATGATCCAGCCCGGAGGATCATAGATCTGGCCGTGACTGGGGGCGATCATCTGGATGTCATAGCCTGCCAGTTTTTCCAGGTTTTTCGCGATCACGCTGCGAAAAGGCATCATGATCTCGGCAAAGTAGCGTTTGGCCGCTTCATACACCCGCCCCCGGTCGGTCACGAAAAGATCGGTGGTGGCGATATGGGACCCAAAGAAATCGCAACTAAACAGGATGCGATCTTCCACCAGATAGGTCACCATGGTTTCCGGCCAGTGAACCCAGGGCGTGTGCAGAAACCTCAGGGTCTTGTCCCCGAGGGATAGTGTCTCCCCGTCTTCCACGGTTACCAGGAGGGCCTCGGGAATTTTCAGCAAATCCATTAGCATGCCCTTGGCTTTTGGGGTCGCCACCACTTTTGCTTCCGGAAATCGTTCCAGCACCCGCGGGATGGTCCCGGAATGATCCTGCTCCGCATGGTGAGCGATGATAAAGTCTAATTTGGGCACGCCCTCAAGTTGCGCCATCAATTCCTCGGCCTTGGGTGGATCTACCGTGTCAAGAAGAGCGGTCTTTTCATTGCCTTCAACCAGGTACGCATTGTACGAAGTGCCGTCCGGGAGTGGAATCAGCGAATCGAAAAGTCGGCTGTCCCAATCCACGGCCCCCATCCAGTAAACCCGTTCCTTTATCTGCCTTTTTTGCATGCAACTACCTCCTTTAACCCTCTGTGGCTATACATCTAACAAAAACAGGCCAGGCGTTTTCCGCATTGGCAATCATATCGAAGCGGCCCTCGGTAACGTTCCGGAGCACTGCGGCGGGCAAAATCATACCCAAAAACATGACCGCCGCCGTTGCTGGGACCACATCATCACGGATGGCGCCTTCCTGCTGACCCTCTTCCAGGATTTGTTCAATCTTCTTGAGATAATCTAAAATGATGCCTGCTACTTTGGCCTTTCGTTCAGGCCGCCCGGTGTACACACCATCGGAAAACACCACGTGGGGAATGGCCCGGTTTTCGCTCAGCATCCGCGCATGCCTCATCAACAGAGACTGGAGGCGGGGCAGGGCGTCTTTCGTTTCTTCCCTGACCCGGCTGACGCTGTCCGCCAAGCGGCATTGAAGCAACTCCAGTACCGCGTCCAGCACCTCATCTTTACCCTTGAAATGACGGTACAGAGCCGAGGGCACGATACCGACCCTTGCCGCGATCCCGGCAATACTTAGGGCATTGATCCCTTCGGAGCCAATCAGCTCGAGTGCCGCCTCAACGATCTGCTGTTGCCTCAGTTCTGATTCCGTTTTTTGAGCCCTCATTGATCCTCTCTAATTAAAGAATTATGATTCACTATTCACAATTTAGTGGCCAATCCTTTTTTTGTCAAGGAATGGAGCAAAAGGATTAACATCGCGGTTCCCTTGTTCAAAGAAAGGGTAGCGCCCCATTTCGGAGCCTCTTCCAAAATCTTATTGGTTGAAATGCAGGGCCATTCGATCACAGGAGAAACCACGTGGGAGGTGGAAGGTAAGGCCGCCATGGATATCGCCCGAAGTTTGAAGGATTTTCATTTCGTTATGGAAGAAAAATAGGAGGGAACAAAAATGGAGATACATGCTGCGCAGATTATTGCATTGCTGGTCACGGGTTTGGGCGTTGGATTTACGTCGGGGCTTTTGGGGGTAGGGGGATGTTTCATCATGGTGCCCGTTCAGTACTGGGCACTGACATCCATCGGCGTGGACCCCACCATTGCCATTCGGGTCGCCTTTGGGACCAACCTTCTGGTTGTTCTTCCCACGGCCTTCAGCGGCGCAATGACGCATAACAAAAAGGGAGCCGTTCTATGGAAGGCAGGAGTAACCTTTGGCATCGCCGGGGCCATCGGCGCTTTTTTCGGGGCCTTTATCGCATCGCACCTGCCGGCTAGGGTCTTGACGGTCGCCTTTGGAATTGCCGTCGTCCTTGGAGCCCTCCGGATTCTCACCGCCAAGCCGCCAAAAATCACGGAAGAACCATCCGACAGTGTGACGGCCTTCATTCTGTGGGGGATTCCGCTTGGCATAGTCTCGGGCATTATAGGTATTGGCGGCGGTGTGATTATGATCCCCATCATGGTCTCTTTCCTGAAATTCAAGATGCACCAGGCTGTTGGCACCTCCACAGCCTTGATGATTTTCACAGCCTTCGGCGGATCTATCGGCTTTCTAATAAATGGATTAGGGGTTCAGGGGTTGCCGCCTTACTCAACTGGATATCTGAACTGGCTTCAATGGATTCTGCTAGCCGGGTGCAGTATCCCTATGGCTATTGTCGGAGCAAAGACTGCACACCTGCTGCCGGCCAAGCAGCTCAAGTACATTTTTATAGCGGTGATGCTCTATATGGGCCTCAAGATGATCGGGGTGTTTACATGGCTGCATTTGCCGATCTAAGCATTTTCATGTGCTGAGGCTACAAAATCCTTTTGTAATGAACGTTTGGGCAGGCACAAGGAATAAACGAAACTAACCCGGTCCCCGAAGTCAGGAGCCTGGTTGGCTATTGCCTTCAGGCGGGATATACGGTTGGGTAAAGGAAAAGTTGTAAAGAAAAAGGGGTTAGCTTTCCTTTATAACACTCCCCAAAAACTAGACAGGGCAATAAGGTGGATGTTAGGCTGCCATAAACCGAAAGGGAGAGGGAAATATGGCAGAGAATATGCGAAAGAATCATGATTCGGCTTTTAAGGCGAAGGTAGCGCTGGAGGCCC
>JBGSUA010000071.1:0-42660 GCA_041753575.1 Desulfatiglandaceae bacterium | reverse complement strand
TCCGGGACTTACTCGAAAGGCTCCCCTGAAATCTATTGTGGATAAGATCAGCGCTGGGTGGTCAAATGGACCGCAGCTTGAGAATTTCGGTGATGACGCAGCCGTGATCCCCTGTAGGGATGGCTATCTGCTCTTCTCAGCCGACGGCATCATGACGGGGCTCTTGGTCAACGAGCCTTATGCCGCGGGAAAGGCATCCGTAATGGTGACCGTAAACGACATCTATGCCATGGGAGGAAGGCCCATAGCCATGGTAAATGTCCTTGCAAGCGGGGAAGATCGCCAGAGGAATCTTATAGCTGAGGGGATCAGAAAAGGTTGCGAAAAGCTTTGCGTTCCTATGGTCGGAGGCCACCTCCATCCTGATGCTCCGCGTGACAACCCTTCACTCTCGGTCGCCATAGTAGGCTGGGCAAGAGGGCTTTTGAGGAGCCATCTGGCGCAGCCGGGCGAAGAGCTTCTCTTTGCAACGGATCTCAAAGGGTCGAAAGGATGCGGGACAGTTACAAGCTGGGATGCCAATTCCGGCAAGACATCGGAGGAGCTTCTCCACAGGCTTGAAGCCCTTCCCCTGATCGCCGAAAATGGATTATGCCGAACGGCCAAAGACGTGAGCAACGCCGGACTCATAGGCACGGCGGCTATCATGATGGAAAATTCCGGGGTGGGAGCTGTTATTGATCTTTCAGCCTTGTCGTGTCCGGACGAAATGGATTTGATGGACTGGGTCGTCTGTTTCCAAAGCTACGGCTTCCTGCTTTCGATACCTCCTAATAATGTTCAAGCCGTGAAGAACATCTTTGCTGAAAGATGCATCCAAACCGCCGTTATAGGGGAGGTCACATCCCAGCGCGAGGTGATCTTGAAAGACGGAGAAGCAGCGTCGAGGCTCTTTGATCTTACCAGGGAAAAGATAACCGGGATTTCAGTTAAGCCGCTGACAGAATAGATACTGCCTCAGGATTTTGTGCAGGGGGTTTGTGGTGTTTGCAGCAAAGAAATTTCTTGGAGACCTTCTTATGCCTTTCCCTCTATTTATCGGGATAATCTTTCTTGGACTGATTTTTCTCTGGGTAGGCAGAAAGAAAAATACCGGGCTTGTCCTTGTGACAGTTTCTGCCTTGATACTGGGATTGGCGGGAATGGAGGGGGCATCTGACCTTGTCGCAAGGTCTCTTGAAAGACAATATCCCCCGCTGGGTAATCCTGCTGGTCTCAAAGGGGTTGAGTGGATTGTGGTATTGAGCGCGGGCCAGACGGATGATAGGACTGTACCTGCCCTGGATCGCATTGGAGACGCGACTGTCATTCGCCTTGTGCAAGGGATAAGGCTCTACAGGATGCTCCCTGGCACAAGACTTCTATTTTCGGGCGGTGGGGCCGGCCCGGGGGTAAACTCTATAGCGGACAACATGAGGACGGTGGCACTGGAACTGGGAGTGCCGGACGATGATATCGTGGTTGAGGGCTCATCCTTTGACACGGCCGATCAGGCGGTTTTGATCGGCAGGTTCCTGGAGAAGAAAAGATTCATTCTGGTTACATCCGCGACCCATATGGCCAGAGCTGTCGCCCTTTTCAAGAGGCAGGGCATGGATCCTATAGCGGCTCCCACCCAATTTGTGGCGTTGCAAAGGCCGACTTCCGTTGACGGTCATAAGCCGTGGATTCCCGATGCTGAAAACCTTGTGGCGATGGATGCCGCCCTTCATGAATACCTGGGGATGGCATGGTCGAGACTCAGAGGACAACTGTATTAAGGGAGAGATATGGGCAAAATTGTTGACTTTGTTGCAGGCGCAAGACCCAATTTCATGAAACTTTCACCGGTCCTGAGAGCTATTGATTCACAGGGTCTGATTGATGCGCGCATCATCCATACGGGGCAGCACTATGATTACGGTATGAACGAGGTCTTCTTTAAGCAGCTCGGCATACCTGAGCCGCATGTTCATCTGGAGGTGGGATCGGGAAGCCACGGAGCTCAGACGGCAAGGATATTGGAAAGATACGAAGCGCATCTGCTCAACTCCCCGCCGCTTGCCACTGTCGTATTCGGAGACGTCAATTCAACGATCGCCTGCGCGCTGGCATCTGTTAAGCTTGGGATACCCGTAGTGCACGTGGAGGCTGGGTTAAGGAGCAAGGACAGGACCATGCCGGAGGAGATAAACAGGATTCTTACGGATGCTGTGTCGGAGCTTCTTCTTGTTTCTGAGCCAAGCGGGGTAGATAACCTCCAAAGAGAGGGTATTGCCGGCGGGAAGATAAAGTTTGTCGGCAATGTGATGATTGATGTGCTGGTAAGGGAACTGCCGAGGGCAGAGGCCCTTAAGATTTATGAGGCATTAGGCCTTCAGAGGAGAGCCTATGCACTTGTTACCGTGCATCGCCCTTCAAACGCGGATGACCCGGCTGTACTGGAAAGGCTTCTCCGTTATCTTAGAGATCTCAGCAGAAGACTCCCCGTTGTCTTTCCAGTCCATCCGCGCACACGAAACGCGGCCCAAAAGGCAGGGCTGGGAAAACTGCTTTCTTCCGGTTACCCCCTTGTCGCAGTTGACCCTTTACCCTACCTTGAGAACCTCTGCCTGATGGCTTCAGCAGCTATGGTTCTCACCGACTCCGGGGGTATGCAGGAGGAGACCTCATTTCTTAAAATCCCTTGCCTGACCTTGAGGGAAAACACGGAGAGGCCTGTGACTATTCAGAAGGGCACGAGCCGGCTTGTTGGAAACGACATTGATGCCGTAAAGACTGCTGTGGAAGATGTACTTGAAGGGCGCTGGCCCGTTGGAGAAGATATTGAACTCTGGGACGGACATGCCAGCGAGAGGGTTGCCGCTTCGATCTCAGAGGGGTTTTGCCTTTGAATGATCGGCGATTTCAAGAGAAAATGTCTGCTGAAAAGGCCTATGAGATACTGGAGGTGTCCCCAGGGGCATCTATTGCTGAAATTGAACAGGCTTACAGGGACATGGTTGCGGTATGGCATCCGGACAGGTTTGCCAACTCGCCCCGCCTGAGGGCAAAGGCAGAGCATAGGCTTAAAGAGATCAACGCCGCCCGTGATCTTCTTGATTCAAAAACAAAAATGGGACGATTAAAGACGCCCGAGGTGGAAGGGCCGCCCATTGCGGAGGTTATTGCCGAGGCTGGAACCAAGCTGGTGATGAAGGCGTGGTGGAATCTTTCAAGGGCTGTTAAGAAAATGGCGGATGCACCAGAAGGAAAGGATAAGTGAGAGCCGCTGTCCGTTTCTTGTCTCAAGTGTCTGCTGATGTGTGGAATATGGCGAGGGCGCTACCGCATGATAATCCAGGAGGATGGGTCAGGTGTTTCCTGCATTCGCAGATAAATGTATTGTCAACGGTAAGGTCGTAAACGTCTTTACCGGAGAGATCCTTGAGCAAAATGTCGCCATTGCGGGAGAGAGGATCATTTATGTAGGCGAATCAAGAAATATTATAGGGCCAGGCACTGTAATGATTGACGCGCTGGGCGACTTTGTAATCCCTGGCTTTTTTGACGCCCACGCACATGCTGATCTTTATTACAATCCTCTGGAATACGCCTATTTTGTCGCTGCAAAAGGAACAACTGGTTTTTTTAACGACGGCCATGATCTTGCCAATGCCCTTGGTCCCGGTCATTTCCTGAATTTCATGTCTCTCCTTGAAGACACACCCATGAGCATATTCACAGGCGTGCCGGCTGCATCCCCTCCATATCCGGGAATAGAAGGATGCGAACTTTGGACTGACAACGATATTGAGTATGCATCCTCGTTTGAGTGGGTGGTCTCTTTGAGTGAAGTGAGCCCGTATCCTAGAATACTTAAAGGGGAGGAGGCATTGCTCAGGCGCATTGCCTCAGCCCGGAAACTGGGTCTCCTGGTGGAAGGGCACACAACCGGAGCCAATGCGGATAAGCTCAATGCTCTTGCATTCGCAGGAATTACCTCCTGCCATGAATCACTCTCATCAAAAGATGTTGTGGAGAGGGTCAGGCTTGGATTCCATACAATGCTTAGGCAGGGGTCCATTCGTAGGGATCTTCCCAGTCTTGTGAACGCCGTCAGGGATCTTGAGAGTTTTGATGCAAGCAGATTGATGCTGGTCTCAGACGGCATATTCCCTGATCACCTTGTAAGTTGGGGCAATATGGACTGGGTTATAAAGTCGGCGGTTGAAAATGGAATTGAGCCTGTAAGGGCAATACAGATGGCTACCATCAATCCGGCAAGGTATTTCGGCCTGGATTCCTCTATCGGCTCAATAGCTCCAGGAAGACTGGCCCACATACTTTTGGTTGAAGATCTACGTAACCCATTCCCCCGTCTAGTAATGGCAAGAGGGCTGCCCATTGCTGAAAAAGGGGTTCTTACCGTTGATAGAATCAAGGCGGATGAAGATGTTGCCGGCGGCAGACCCTTTGCGAAGGAAAATATCCTTAGGAATGCATTCAAGATACGCGCTTTGGCCGGCTCGGAAAAAGTACCGGTAATAAAGATTGTGGATCAGACTGTTACAAGAAGAATTGACGTCAGCGTGACCGTTCGCGAAGGCTTCTACTGCCCGGAAGGGGATCTTCTCTCAGCCTTTCTCTGCACCAGGGATGGATCTCAAATTGGGGTGGGCTTCGTAAGCGGTTTCTGCCATGGTCTTGGGGGGCTTGCATCAAGCATTTCCCATGAAACCCATGGTCTTCTCGTCCTGGGTCAGAATGATGGGGATATGCGTTTGGCAGCCTCGACAGTGCTTGGAATGGGAGGCGGAATTGTAATATGCCATGCAGGGAAGGTTCTTTGCAAGCTTGAGCTTCCCATCGGAGGAATATGCTCCAGAAAAGAAATTGCACAGCTTGCCTCTGAGATATCATCCCTGCATGCTACCCTTCGTGAATTGGGCTGCGACCTCGAATACCCGCTTTGGACCCTTGGTTTTCTTTCCTTTACATCTGTTCTGGGCCCGCGAATAACCTATAGCGGCACTTACGACGTAAGAAGCGCAAGGGTGATTTTTCCGGATAACGGATGAGTCAGTGGACGCCGGGAGCGGGAGTTAGGCTTCATTCATCTTGTTTCTAAGGACTCCTGACGTCTTAAAGACTATAACGCTCCTCGCCCTGAGCTGGAGATCTTCCGCTGTCTGAGGATTTCTTCCTCTCCGGGCCTTCTTATGTTTTACTATGAATTTTCCGAAACCGCTTATGAGGACGTCTTCGTCCTTCTCGAGCATGGCCTTTATAATTTCGATAAGGCCTTCAACGACCGTTCGCGATTGTTGTTTCCCAAGTCCGACTTGATCATAAACATCGCTAATTATCTTTTCTTTTGTCAGAGCCACTTCATACCTCCCAGCCATAAATATTAAAAAATAATATAATGCCTATATAACGTCAATTTTATCAACGAGATATAATAATTAAGAGTGGTGCCTTGTCAAGTCTTTTTTATTTGGTTGAATTTTTCCTTGAGCTTTTCATAAACGATCTTGGGAACCAAACCGCTTATATCACCCCCAAAGCTTGCAGCTTCCTTTATTATGGTTGAGCTGGTATAAAACCACTTATAATCCGTCATAAGGAATACGGATTGGATTTGTCTGTTGAGTTTTCGATTAATAAGAGCCATTTGGAATTCATACTCGAAGTCCGACATTGCTCTGATTCCACGCAAGATGACGTTGGATTTCTTAGACATAACATAATCAACGAGCAGGCCGTCGTCGTCGCTGTCTATTTCTATATTGTCCAAGCCCTTGACGGACTCTCTTATCATTTGAGCCCTTTCTTCAACGGTGAAAAGGGCTTGCTTGTTAGGATTGTGAAGAATGCAGACGATCAGTTTATCAAATATCTGAAGTCCTCTCTTGACTATGCTGATGTGCCCATTGGTGATAGGGTCAAATGTCCCAGGATAGACGGCTGTCCTTCGGCTCATAAGTCAACCTCGTAATGATAAATTGTGATCCTTGTGTCTCCATAGGTTTTCGAGTTAACCATACGAATTAGCCCATACCCATTGCATTCTTCCTCTCTGCTCGATGTCTCCGCAATCAATGTGCATGAGGGGGCCAGAATGCTGGTCTCTGAAAGCTGTCTGATCATTTCAGTTATGAACCCCTTTTGATAGGGGGGGTCCATAAAAATCAGGTCAAAGGATGAGCTGAGGCATGGATGGCTGATTGGCATACCTTTTAAAAGGTCTCTGCGGATGAGGCAAGCCTTAGATCCAAGGTCGCAAGCTTCAAGGTTCCTGGCTGCAAGAGCCAAAGACTCCCTGGAATTATCAATAAATACGGCATACTGTGCGCCTCGACTCAATGCCTCGATTCCCAGAATTCCGCTTCCCGCAAAAAGATCCATAACCCTTAACTGCGAAAGATCTTGGCCTATTATACTAAAAATGGATTCCCTTACCGAATCAAGGGTGGATCTAATCAGGCGAGACCTCGATGAATACAGGGAACGACCCCTCAGCAATCCTCCAGTGATTCTCATCTGCCAAAAGGTCCTTCCCTGCTGGCGTAGTGTGCCTAAAGGCTTTCGCCTGCCGAACTCTGCTCCGGCGCAGGTTGCTGTGCGGGTGTTTCTCCATACTTGCGCCGTCTGTAGATCCGACGTCCGGTCATTACCGGGCCTGACAGCACATAAATTAGCAGAAGCAGGAAAAACATGACTGAAGGCACGTAGGCGATGACCATGGAGACAAGGATTATGGCGACAAGCACTCGGAATGGTTTACGTTGCCCGAGTTCAAGTCTCTTAAAGCTTATATAGTCTAGGGTGCTTACCATGACAAAAGAAAGCATATACATTATCACCAGCAGAAGCCCCGCTTTAATAGAACTAATCGCAGGCACCGCCCCTTCAAAAAGTATGACCGAGGCGACAAAACAGGCAGCAGCAGGGATGGGAAGTCCTCTGAAAAAGGATGGATCCACCACGTCCTTTTGCACGTTGAATCTTGCGAGACGAAGTGCCCCGCACGCAACAAACATAAAGCAGGCAAGCCATCCGAGCCTCCCAAGAGGCTGTAGGGCCCAGAGATAGGCCATAACAGCAGGGGCGACGCCAAATGCCACCAGGTCGGAAAGCGAATCATATTCAATGCCAAACTTAGTGGTTGTGTTTGTTATCCTTGCAACTCTGCCATCCAGTCCGTCCAAAACGCAGGATATGATTATTGCGACAGCGGCTGCCTCGAACCTTCCCTCAAAGGACGCTATGATAGAGTAAAAT
Organism: Desulfatiglandaceae bacterium; assembly: GCA_041753575.1. Taxonomy (GTDB): domain Bacteria; phylum Desulfobacterota; class DSM-4660; order Desulfatiglandales; family Desulfatiglandaceae; genus CG2-30-51-40. The sequence continues at coordinate 35,415 of JBGSUA010000071.1, read as the reverse complement.
CCGCTGAAAAGGCTGGCTGATGTAAAGAGATTGGGGAGGATATATATCCCTCGACTTCTGGGTCTATCTGGTTTGAATTTTTTTCTTTTCTTCATTGAAACTCTCCCATCAATGTTGTACCTGCAACAACCCTTTGATTCCGTTTCACAAGCACCCTCGCATCTGTCGGAATAAAGAGCTCTACCCTCGATCCAAATCTTATAAGTCCGAATCTTTGCCCCTTCTCAACCCGGTCGCCTCTTCTGAGCCAGCAGGCTATCCTGCGGGCAACAAGGCCCGCTATCTGTGCGACTGCGATTATCCTTCCCTTACCTGAGTCAAGGATAATGCTATTGCGCTCATTGTCTCTTGACGCCTTGTCGAGGTTGGCTGATAAGAAGGCCCCGGGGCGATAACTTATGTTCGACACCACCCCTCCGAAAGGTATCCTGTTGACATGCACGTCGAATATGGACATGAAGATGCTTATTTTGAAGCACGGCATGCCGGAAGGAGAATCCTCCGAAGCAATACTCTCTATTCCTATCACCTTTCCATCGGCCGGAGATAATATGTCTTCCGGGCCGCAGTCACTATTACGCTGCGGATCTCTGAAAAAGTATATGGTCATAAGTGTTAGTGAAAAAAATAAAAAGGGCAGAAGAGGCATCTCGAGGATCACGGCAAGGAATGTGAGTGAAAGGCCCAGCAGTATGAAGGGCAGGCCTGCCTTTGCTACCGGCCACCGGTTGTTTACATATAAAGAGTTGTTCAAGATGCCTTTTCCCTTATCTCGGTATCATGATCGGCTGCTTAGCCTGAATCTCATTACCGGTTTGCTTGAGCAAGCTGTCAGCATGCTTTTCTAATTATATTTTGATTTCATTATATAAGCTGAGGTTCCTTTGTCAATGTATAAGAGGGAAGGGCTTCCCAAAAGGCGCTATATGTGTTAGGAGTGGAACTAAAGATTCCGTCTCGCGAGGCTGATGAAACCCTTTTCCTGCGCCTTCTAACCCCCATGCCCTGGTAGGGCACAACGAAAGATGAAAATAGTCAATTGGTTGGAGGCATTTTCATATAAAGCTCGAGTGACCGCTAGTCTTATTGCCGAATGGGGAACGCCTAATGATACATCTGTTTTTACTCACATTGATAAGGTTGCTGGTGCTGACGCTGGTTGCGATAACCCTGTTAGTCGCGGGGGGTCAAGCCGTCGCGCAAGAGACAAAATCGGGGAGCCAAGTCGCGCTGTTAAGAGAACTTATACTTGCCTATTATGAAAAGGACTATAAATCACCTTCCTCCGGAACCTCCTACCGCGGACGTGAAGGGTTCCTGATGTTGGATCCTCTTACAGGGAAAGCAGTGGGACTAAAGACCTTATTAACTGATGAATATCTCAGGGGTAAGAATCTTTTTGAGGAGGCGGGGAAGGTACTCAATTTTGGTATCGAAGCGATGAACGCGGCAGGAGAGGATGGACCTTCGGAGCAGCTATTGCAACTTGTTGCTGACTATTCCTGTTCCTATAACAAGGCCATAGACGAGGCTTCAAGGCTCATGCAGGAATACAAGAAAGCTGCTGAAAAGGAAAAGGACGAGCGATTCGACAAAGAGGCTTCCAGAAACTTGACGGACAAGATCATTACAGCATGTATCGAGAGCGTCGGCGGAAACCTTAGGGATTCTCTCGGGTGTTTCTACAATAAAACAAGAGGAATAGAGGAGAGTGGGTTTCATCTTAATCCGAGGAACGTCTCATTTGTAAACAAGATATTCAAGGGCTATGTCGAGATGCTTGAACGAACCGGAACCTCTTTGGTTTTTGATCTTGACCGCCAGGATGAGGCATCCGAGGTGGCGGCGCGGTGGGAGAAGGCCAAGAGCAGACTGGATCTCCCCTATAAGGACCACCTGGATGCCGTCTTCAAGGAAGGCCTTAAGACGGGAGTTGTGGTTGACCCTTTGCTTTTTTTGGCCCTCATGCGGCAGGAATCCAATTTCAACAAGCTTGCTGTTTCTTCTGTGGGTGCAGCCGGTCTTACGCAGATCATGCCGTCAACGGGCAAATCAATAGGCATGCAGCGCATATATATGCCCCCGTACTATGACGATGCAAAAACGTTTTTTGTAAAGGAGATGGAACTGAGAAAGGAAGCGCTTTCCTTATTTAAGGGCGTTTGCAGTAAAGAAAAAAGGGGAAGTGCCGCACAAGCTGTTGATAAGATGATTAAGTCTAATATCAGCAAGAGGAAGAGAACTGAACTTTACTCCAGATACAAGGCCGAGATCTCAGGGGGCGCTGAGGATGACCGTCTTGATCCAGCCAAGGCAATAAGATACGGCTACTCATATTTTGGTGGAATACTGCGACAACAGAAGGGTGATATAAGCCTTGCCCTTGCGGGCTACAACGCAGGCCCCCACAGGGTGGAGCAGTTCGGAGGACTGCCGCCTTACCAGGAGACGGTATCTTTCAGAAACAATATCGTTCGATTTTACAAAGAATATCTCGGGACTAGGGGCGTGAAGTGAGATAAATAAAGTTGCTCCCTTCGAGAGAGATTATCTTGTTCCGTTGAGTTCGTCCACCCAGCTCAGCCAGATCTTTTTCCTGTTCTGAAATTTATTCAGAATCCTGTCCAGTTGAATGTTCAATGCCGCGCTGGAAAGCCTTCTTCGCGAAAAATCTATGAGGTCTCTCTCAAGCTTCTTCCAATCAGGCATTATCGGCAGGTCCCCAGCACGATAGCGCATGAACTGCCTGTGGGTCTCCTCTATTCTTGAATCAAATTCATCAATGGCAAGGGCTGCGTACTGCGTATCCTTTTTCGATGTATCCATAGCCGGTATCTCCGTCTCTTTATTAGCCCAAAAGATGTCGTAAGGGAAGTTTGAAAAATTATGACTTGACAGTCTGGCCTGCTTTATGAATATGGAATAAATAATAGCAGCTTCAAAAATTGCAAAAGATGCTTGTCTTTTTTAAAGATTATTATGCGGCTGGAGATCTTTTAGTCAGGAGGCTAGATGAATAAGAGCACTATAAGAACAGATTTAAATGATCTAAGACTTATTAGAAGGGGCAAGGTAAGAGATGTTTATGATCTTGGCGATAAACTTCTTATTGTGGCAAGCGACCGCATCTCAGCCTTCGACGTAATAATGGACGATCCGATACCGGAGAAAGGTAAGATACTCAGCCAGATCTCTATTTTTTGGTTCTCGAAACTTGAGGGCATAGTCCCCCACCATCTCATATCCAGCAATCCATCCGAATATCCTGATGCCTGTAGGAAGTACGCCGAGCTTCTCAGAGGAAGAAGCATGCTGGTAAAAAAGACTACTCCTTTGCCGGTAGAGTGCATCGTCAGGGGATACCTCTCCGGCTCTGGATGGGAAGAATACAAGAGCTCCGGTAAGATATGCGGAATATCTCTTCCGGAAGGTTTGAAAGAATCAGACAGACTCCCGGAACCTATATTTACCCCCTCTACTAAGGCGCCAGACGGCACGCATGATGAAAACATAACCTTTGAAAGGGCTGTTGAAATTCTTGGAAGGGATACCGCCGGAAGAACTCGTGATATGAGTTTGAGGATCTATAACCTTGGGAGTGAACTGGCTTTGCGAAGCGGCATCATAGTCGCGGACACCAAATTCGAGTTCGGTTTCCTTAATAAATCACTTATATTGATAGATGAGGTACTTACGCCGGATTCCTCCAGATTCTGGCCAGTGGACGAATACAGGCCGGGGGGTTCCCAAAAAAGCTTCGACAAGCAATATTTGCGCGATTATCTGCTTTCCATCAAATGGCCAAAAGAGCCACCTCCCCCGCCTCTGCCGCCTGAAGTGGTTAAGAAGACAAAGGAGAAATATATTGAGGCCCTCTTGCGTCTTACAGGAAAGGGTCTCGATCCCGTCTAACCTAAATCATGTTACACTATCCTTTTTTAACTATACCAAATCAATGAGTTATATTGTCTGGGCCTGCCTTGACAAAGTTTTTTGGATGCTTAAAGTTGGCTTATTATTTGAGTTCGAAAGGAACAGTCACTCTTGAGCGATGAAGAGAGGCTTTCCATAGGCCCTTAAGCTAGTAGGAATAAGGGGCTTAAAGAAGGTGGAAAACGGCGATATGGCCTTTAACGGGGATGATATACAAGAGCATCCTGAAACAGATAAGGATAAAGAAGACGAGAACCTGACTGAGCTTTCAAGGGAGGATCTCCTTAAAAAAATTGAGGAATACAGTGCCTCGGCCGAGAAAAACTTAGATCTTTATTTGAGGGCGATGGCTGAGATTGAAAATCTCAAGAGACGTTTCAGAAAAGATAAGGATGATCTTGGCAAATTCGCCAATGAATCCATCATAAGGGACCTCCTGCCGGTCGTTGACAATCTCGAGAACGCGATATCCTTTGCGGAGGGGTTAAATGCTACCTCTTCCATGCTTGAGGGTATCCGTCTCACATTCAGGATGCTGACCGATGTATTAAGGAAGTCAGGAGTTCAGGAGATAAAGGCCCTTGATGAGGCTTTTGATCCCAACTTTCATCAGGCCATGATGCATGAGGAGACAGAAGAGAAAAAGGCCGGTATTGTGATAAAGGAGCTTCAGAAAGGATATCTTCTTAACGAGAGGCTTATCAGACCTTCCATGGTCGTTGTAGGTAAGGGTTCCACACAACAAAACCAGTGATATTCAATATAGCTTAACAGATTGTGCACTATATAAAGGAGGCAAGGCAATGGGCAAGGTTATAGGTATTGATCTCGGGACAACCAATTCATGCGTGGCCGTTATGGAGGGTGGCGATCCCGTTGTAATAGCTAACGCTGAAGGAAGCAGGACTACTCCCTCGGTAGTGGCCTTTACAGAAAGTGGAGAGAGGCTTGTAGGGCAGACCGCAAGAAGACAGGCCATAACTAATCCTGAAAACACCGTCTTCGCTGTGAAGCGCCTGATTGGTAGAAAATACGATTCAGCAGAGGTACAGAAGGATATAAAGGCACTTCCTTATAAAATAATCAAGGCGTCCAATGGTGATGGCCATGTTTCCACCAGGGGGAAGACCTATAGTCCCTCTGAGATATCCGCGATGGTGCTCCAGAAGATGAAGCAGACGGCGGAGGATTATCTGGGCGAGAAGATTACCGAGGCTGTCATTACGGTGCCTGCATATTTTAACGACAGCCAGAGGCAGGCCACCAAAGACGCGGGCAGGATAGCCGGTCTGGAGGTGTTGAGGATCATAAATGAGCCGACCGCGGCTTCCCTTGCATTTGGTCTCGATAAGAAGGGCGATCGTAAGATAGCGGTTTTTGACCTCGGAGGCGGTACCTTTGATATATCAATACTCGAAATCGGAGAAGGGGTTTTCGAAGTCAAATCAACAAATGGGGATACTCACCTCGGAGGGGAGGACTTTGATCAGCGCCTGATTGATTTCCTGGCGGATGAATTCCGGAAAGACCAGGGGATTGATCTGCGAAATGACAAGATGGCCCTTCAGCGCCTTAAGGAGGCGGCTGAGAAGGCCAAGATGGAGCTTTCGGGTTCAACGGAAACGGATATAAATCTGCCGTTTATTACGGCGGATGCCAGCGGGCCCAAACACATGACCTTGAAATTGACTCGGGCCAAAATGGAGTCACTGGTTGATGATCTGATTGAGAGGGTTGTCGAACCATGCAAGACAGCCCTGAGGGACGCAGGCCTTAAGGCAAGTGAGCTGGACGAGGTAATCCTCGTGGGCGGCATGACGAGGGTGCCCAAGGTTGTGGCAAAGGTCAAAGAGATCTTCGGAAAAGAGCCCAGTAAGGGGGTTAATCCCGATGAGGTTGTGGCTGTGGGAGCTGCAATTCAGGGAGGTGTCCTGAAGGGTGAGGTTAAGGATGTTCTCCTGCTTGACGTAACTCCGCTTTCACTGGGTATTGAGACCCTTGGAGGGGTGTTCACCAAACTTATTGAAAAGAACACCACAATTCCTACACGGAAGAGCCAGATCTTTTCCACAGCGGCAGACAACCAACCCGCGGTTGAGATCCATGTACTTCAAGGTGAAAGAGAGATGGCGGGCAACAATAAGACTTTGGGTCGGTTTCAACTGGTAGGTATCCCTCCGGCACCCAGGGGGCTTCCTCAGATAGAGGTCACATTTGATATAGATGCCAACGGCATAGTAAACGTGTCTGCCAAGGACATGGGGACAGGCAAAGAGCAATCAATAAGGATTACCGCCTCAAGCGGTTTGAGTGAAAAAGAGATCCAGCAGCTTGTAAAGGACGCTGAACTCCATGCAGAGGAAGACAGAAAGAAAAGAGAGCTTGTGGATGCTAAAAATATGGCTGACTCTCTGATCTATAATACTGAGAAATCAATGAAAGACCTCGGTGATAAGCTTGATGCATCCACCAAGTCCGATGTGGAAAACGCCATTGAAAAGCTGAAGAAGGCTTCTGAGGGTGATGACGCCCAGGAGATCAAAAAACTGGCGGATGAACTAACCCAGGCCTCCCACAAGCTGGCGGAAAAGATGTACGCTCATGCCAGCCAGGGACAGGGGCCTTCAGGGGATTCAGGCGGAACTGGCCCGAAGGCAGGTGCCGCGGGAAACGAAGAGGTAGTTGACGCAGACTTTGAGGAAGTGAAAAAGTGATAGCTGGAATAATCTGGCTTCAAAAGGCCATCCCGACTGTCTTATTGGCCGGGATGGCCTTTTTTGTTTTTGGTTGCGTGCCAAGGTCTTCAGAGGTCTCAAGAGAAAGCCGGGTTATTGAAAAGGACCAGTTTGATGAGGCTGAGGCTTACAGGTTGAATGGGCAGGGAGAAATGGCTGCAAAGACCTATGCCGAATATCTCTCCCATACCCCAGAAGGCAACAAGGCTGCTTTATCGCTGCAACGAATGGCGGAGATGGCTCTGGAGAGAGGGGATGAAGCGGGATCACTCAGTTTCTACAGGCGGGTAACTGTGGCAGATCCGGCTTACTCAGGCCTGCCGGAGGTGAGGTATCAGATCGCAAGGATTCTGGCTCTTATGGGTGATTCCTCATCTTCCAATGGTGAGGCTGAGGCTTGGCTTGTCCTCTACCCCGATCATTCGAGACGCGGCGAGGTCTTTCTCTTAATGGCAGACAATGCAGCCACTGCCGGTGAGCGCAAGGTGTCTTTCAGATACTGGCTTAAGGCGCAGCACGAATTGGGCGGTGACTCACCAATGGGAGCCTCTGTTGCAAAGAGGGTTGAGGCAACAATAGGGGCAGCGGGCCTCCAGGATCTGAGATGGATGGCTGCTGAAACGGAAAATACTCCCTATGCTTCATTTACACTCCAAAGGCTTGCCCGTCTTCTTATGGAACATGATGAATTAAAAGAAGCCGAAATAGTTATATCAAAGCTCATCCATGAAGAAGGCGACCCAACGCGAAGGGAATACGCATTGGAGCTTATGGCTGAGCTCAAGGACCGTCGGGATACCCGAAAAGGCGTTGTCGGTTGTCTCTTGCCTCTGAGCGGTCCATTCGCAGACTTCGGCAAAGAGGTTGTGAAGGGGATTCAGCTTTGGGTCATCACTCAAGAAAATGTTGATTGCCGGGTGCCTGTTGAGATCATCCTAAAGGATTCAGGCGGGGAAGAGGAGTCGGTCAGAACCGCAATCAGGGAGCTTGCTGATGGGGAGAAGGTTATGGCCATCATAGGTCCCTTATCCAGGCGGGCCTCATTGCCTGCGGCCGAGACGGCTCAGGGGCTGGGAATCCCGATCATCACTCTCACGCAAAGGGAAGAGATAACCGCCTCGGGCGATATGGTTTTCAGGTTCTTTCCAACGCCTTCCATGGAGGTTGAAAGTTTATTGGATAGGGCGGTTGACTTACTTGGAATATCACGTTTTGCCATCATGTATCCGGACAATGCCTATGGAAGGCTTTTGGCGGCGCTTTTCTTTGAGGGCGTAACTGCAAGGGGAGGAAGCATAAGTGCCGTTGAGTCCTACGGAGAAGACGAGACGGATTTTGAGGAAAAAATCAAGAAACTGACAGGCCGCTATTATCCTGTTCCACGTCAGGCTCTGGAGAAGACTAGGCATCTGATCACACCGGAGGAAGAGGAGACGGTCATAATCCAGGAGCAACCGAGGACCATTGTTGACTTCGAAGCGTTGTTCATACCCGACAGGGCTGAAAAGATAGCCATGATAGCTCCTCAACTTATCTATCACAACGCAGTCCCTTCGGCACTTTTGGGAACGAGCCTTTGGCAGTCTCCTGACCTTGTAAAGTTGACCGGGGATTACCTGAATAATGCGTTCATACCTTCAAGCTTCTTTGAAGGACCTGATTCGGGAATGGCTGGCGGATTTGGCGAACTTTTTCGGAGCGCCTATGAGTCAAGCCCGGGTCTTTTGTCGGCACAGGGATACGACGGCATAAGGCTCCTCGCAAAGGTTATGTGCAGAGAAGATATAAGGACGCGAAAAGACCTTGCGAAGGCCCTGCTCGATATATCCGATTTTGAAACTCTTAGAGGCCCGGCATCCTGCACTGCATCAAGAGAAATAAGGCAGAAGGCTCCTCTTCTCACCATATCAAACGGAAAGATACTAAAGGCCCTTCCGTAACCCTCTACGCTTTAGCCTTTTTCCTCGCCATCTTAGATACGATTATGCCTATTTCGTATAGAATGACAAGAGGAATAGCCATCATGAACTGAGTCATGACATCAGGGGGCGTCAGTATTGCTCCCACAATGAATGCTAGTAATATTGCGTATTTCCTTTGTTTCCCCAGAAATTCCGGTGTGACAATCCCCATCTTTGTAAGGAAAAAAATCACCACAGGAAGCTCAAAGATGATTCCAAAGGCAAAAAGGAGTGTGATGGAAAATGAAAAATACTGACCCACCGAAGGAAGCGCCCTCACAAATTCATTCGAGAGCCCCATGAAGAACTGAAAGCCGAAGGGAAAAACGACTAAATATCCGAAAAGTGAGCCTCCCACAAACAGCAGGGTTGAAGATATGACGAAGGGAAGCATGAATCGCTTCTCCTTCTGATATAATCCTGGGGCCACAAACATCCATATCTCATAAAAGATCACCGGCGCGGCCAGGAGCACCGCTGCAATCAAGGCGACCTTGATATAGACCATAAACATCTCGGCAAGACCAGTATAAATAAGTTTTTCTCCCGCCGGCATAACCTTTATAAGTGGGGCCACCAGTACCTTAAAGAACTTTTCCGAAAAAAAATAGGTGATGAAGAAGGAAACTCCCACGGCTATGGCGCATACCACAAGTCTCGATCTCAATTCTTCGAGATGGCCCATGAAGGGTTTTTTGTCATCCGGCTGCATCTTCGGCCCCCTTTTTCTCTGTGCCTTCCTGTTTTTCACCGGATGATTTTTCCTTATTGAAATCTTCTATGACCTGATCAAAGTCTTCATACGCCGCCTCGCTTTTCTCTTTTGATTCAGGGATGGAAGGCTCGTGCGCATCATAGGTCTTGAAGTCCTTGAGGCCGGATACTGAATCCGCGAGATCCTTCTTTACCTCATTCAATTCTTCATCAATCTTAAGGCTTTCCTTGATATCCTGAGTCGCCTTCTTGAATTCAGCAAGGCCCTTGGCCAGGGCCTTGGCAAGGTCGGGGAGTTTGTTGGGGCCTATCACTATCAGGGCAATAACCATGATTATTATAAGTTCCGGCATTCCTATACCGAACATGTCATCCTCCCTTGATTAGGGGTTAAGTCATCCCCTGTAAGACACCGAGCAGGTTCAGAGTCAAGTTCCAGGGCGAGGGCTACTTCGTCGCAATTTGGAAATTGCGGGCACCTCAGGCAATCACCCCAGATCTTTTGGGGTAGAGACGATTTATCAACCTTCTTGAAACCTAGTTTTTCAAAAAAGGCAGGGACATAGGTCAATGTGAAGATTTTTTTGATCCCAAGCTGTCTTGCCTCCAAGAGGCATTTCTTTACGAGCATTGAACCAAAACCTCTTCTATTGCATGACTCCCACACGGCAAGGGATCTTATCTCAGCCAGATCGTCCCAGCATATCCCAAGGCCGCAGACTCCACAGAAGCCGTCGCCTTCGCCACAGTCCTGTGGAACGTCTTCCCGATTATTGCCATTATTGATAAACAGCACGAAGAAATCCCTAACCCTCTCATACAATTCGCTCAGTGGGCGCGCAAGCAGAACGCGCCTTTCAGCATAATGATTGATCAGCCTATGCATGTTTGCCACATCGGATAAGGTAGCTTTTCTAATAAGGATCTCGTTCATGTATCGCTGTCCGCCCTCACAACAAGGCCCTGGAGTCCCTCTTTCTGCATCAGATAGTTCTTGAGCCTTTCTGCCTCTGATTGGCTGGCAAACAGACCGCATCTTACCCTGAACATAACCTTGCCCTGCTGCTCCTTTTTCGTGACAAACGCCGATTGACCTCTATTTCGAAGTTTCTTTGCCAACTGTTCGGCCTTAGCTTCGCTTTCCAGGGAAGCCAGTTGCACGCAATAGAGGTTGTCGTCGGTGGAGATCGAGATGGTGGGCTTGTCCTTCCCGGGGGCAACGCCCGCAGGTTCTTCTCCTGTCTTTTTGAGATCATTATAAAAACCGAGAAAAGGTTCGGTGGGAGTTGTAGTGCTCACCTGGGGGTGAGATGATTGGTTCTTTTCATGTTCCAGTGGGACAAGCACCTTTATCACGTCCGGAAAGAGTCCTCTTCCGGCCAGAACCCCTGCAAAAAATATCCATCCCAATAGAATAACGCAGGCAAACGCGAGCGATATAATGCCCGCAAGGGAAAGGTCAAAGTGGTAACGCCTTGCCTTAGTATGCCTTAATCCCTCATCCAAAGCCGTTCCCTCCCTTTCACCCTTACATCTGCTCCGGGGCAGTTATGGCCAGAAGAGAAAGTCCATTTGCGATAACTGTCTTTACCGACTTGACAAGGCAAAGTCTTGCCTTGGTCATTGAGACATCCTCTGTAATAACCCTCAGTTCCGGGTTCTTGGTGCCGAGATTGAAATAACGATGAAACATTGCAGCAAGTTCCTGAAGGTAATAGGTTAATCTGTGAGGCTCCAGCGACAGGGCCATCTCTTCCACCAGCGCAGGCAAATTTCCCATAAACCTCGTAAGTCCAATTTCATCGTCGAGCTTCAAGCAGTCCTTGAGGAGCTTCTCGTCCTCGGTTCTGAAAGAGGCTAACCCTTCGGGCGCCCTTCTGAGGATGCTGCAAGCCCTGGCGTGCGCATACTGGACGTAATATACCGGATTGTCACTTTCCTGCTTCTTCATAAGATCCACATCCACATCCAGGGGTGAGTCATTGTGCTTTGTAAGAAACACAAATCTAGCAGCGTCAACTCCTACCTCGTCCATGAGCTCCTGGAGCGTCACATAGGTTCCGGCCCGTTTGCTCATCTTGACCTCTGAGCCCTCTTTCCATAGCTTGACAAGCTGAATCAGCAAAACGGAAAGCCAGTCTTTAGGTATCCCCATGGTCTCAAGGGCTGCCTTAACCCTCATTATATAACCGTGATGGTCAGCGCCCCAGATGTCTATTGCCCTGCTAAAGCCTCTCTCCCACTTGTCTCGATGGTATGAGATGTCGGAGGCAAAGTATGTGTAAGAGCCATCCTGCTTTCTTATGACCCTGTCCTTATCGTCTCCATATTCAGATGTAGCTATCCAAAGAGCGCCGTCCCTTTCGTACAGTTTCTCCGCTATCGCTCCGGAGCTGAGGCTTTTAGAGAACCTTCCCGATTCGTGCAGATAGGTTTCACTGTACCATACGTCGAAATCCACGCGAAAGATATTGAGGGTTCTCCTTATGTCCTCAAGCATTATAACCTTACCCTTTGAGGCGCAAAGCTCAATGGCCTCCTCATCGCTTAAAGAAGTCAGGTCCGTTTCCACAGATATCATGCGCGCAAGCTCAACGACATATTCCCCATGGTAGCCGTTTTCAGGAAAAGGGTAATCGGGGTGCTCTATCTGCTGCCAGCGGGCGAAGACCGATTCACCCAAAAGCCTTATCTGATTTCCTGCGTCATTTATGTAAAACTCCTTGCCGACATTGAAGCCGGCGAGCGCAAGTATCCTGCAAAGGGTGTCCCCCATGGCCGCGCCTCTGCCGTGGCCCAGGTGCAGCGGGCCTGTAGGATTAGCGCTTACGAATTCAACCAGCACACTCTTTCCCTCTCCCATGTCGCTCTTTCCATAGGAGGCTCTCTCCAGCAAGATCTGCGAAATAACAGAGATCCATTCATCCTTTTTTACGAAGAAATTTATGAATCCGGGAGGGGCGGCATCAACTCGGTCGAAGAGGTCGTACTCCCTCAAGATCGGCAATAGATGCGACGCAATCTTCATTGGAGGCTGCTTCTGAGATCTTGCCAGCGCAAGGCATAGATTTGTTGCGAAATGACCGTGGGATGGGTTTGCAGGCACCTCCACGACAAAGTCTCCCGCAGGGGCTGATTTTAGTGTTCCTTCACTTGAGGCCCTTTCCACGGTCTTATTCAGGATAGAGAAGATCCGTTTTTTCATCCAGGTAATCCTTTTTATGTCTTTGACCTATAGAGCATAGTATCTCGTATGAAATGGTGTTTGACCATTTCGCGAGATCGTCCGCCGTTATGGTATCGCCGCCCTGTTTCCCAAGAAATACCACCTCATCACCGGGTTCAGGAACCACAGGCAATGCCGTAATATCGCATATTGTCATGTTCATGCAAACAGCTCCTATTACCGGCACCCTGTTGCCGCCGATAAGAACACTGGCCCTGTTTGACATCGCCCTGAGGAGACCCTCACCGTATCCGCCCGTAGTTATGGCTATCCTGGCGGGTGACTTGACGTAGTAGGTCCTGCCATAGCTCACAGGAGAATCCTTTTCAAGAAGCTTTGTCTGTAATATCCTTCCTCTAAACTGCATGGCAGGAATGATATTACCTTTGGTCCTGTCTGCGGAAATTGGACCGTATCCGTACAGCATGATGCCTGGTCTGACCATGGCAAGGCGTGTCTTTGGGTACAAAATCACTCCCGCGCTATTGGCGAGGCTCGAACAAGGCAAGTCCAGTCCTAATGATCCGGCAATATTCAAGGCATCCTTAAACCTGGCAAGCTGAAGCATTGTGAACTGCCCTTCTGGGTCATCTGCGCTTGAAAGATGGGACATCAAAGCCTGAAGCCTTAGTCCAGGCAATTGCCTGATTACATCGAGAAAGGGAAATACCTCCTTGGGAGATATTCCCAGCCTGCCCATGCCGGTGTCAATCTTGAGCTGAAATAACGCAGTCTTTGCAATCTGTTCGGCTATTGATGAGAACTCTCTTATTGCCTTTAAATCAAATAGGACAGGAATGAAGTCTCTTTCAACGGCCTCTCGAAACTCCTCCCTGCCGGTCAAGCCGCAGAGAATAACCAGGGGCGCTTTAATGCCTCCATTTCTGAGAGCAAGGGCCTCCTCCAGATATGCTACGGCAAGATACTCGATGCCCTCCTTCTCCAACACCTTTGCGACAGGTAGCATTCCATGGCCATAGGCATCCGATTTGACAACCCCCATGATCCCTGTGGCAGGGCCTAGGAGTGACCTAACTGCCTTGAAATTGTTCCTTATCGCGGATAGATCAACTGTAAGCTCAACCGATTGCAACTGCCGTCTCCAAAAGGGCCTTATACCATCCGTGTCAAGATGGGTGCGCCAGATATATACCGGCTTAAGAAGCTATACGATCTTGAGGGTCATATCAAGCAATAACTCGGCTCTTAAGGCAAGGTCCCGGGATGGCCTAATCTATTATCGGATACAGATGGATCACAATATTACCTGTGTTTCCGAATTTCAGGCGCGCATTGACATAAGTCCGCTAACAATCTATTATCAAACGCCTTTAAATGAACTCCTTAAGATGCCGGGATATTATCAGGCATATCTCAGGCGCGATTTCAATGGATCTTGGGGCGATAAAGCGAAGGGATATGAAAACGTTACTATTCCTGATAGGCCTCTTACTTTTTGTGGAAGGGCTTCCTTACTTTGCCTTTCCTGATAAGATGAGACAGGCGACATATAGACTTCTTGCGGCCCCGGATAATCAGCTCCGAATAATCGGGTTTGTCTCCATGGCCTGCGGGCTTCTCATGGCCTATCTTTTCAGGGACTAGGCAGACACAGAAAAATCGCATCTACGTGAAGGGCATTTTTACTGGAACCGATGGATATTTTTGATATTCAGTCCTATGACTATGATCTTGCCCCTGAGCTTATCGCCCAGGCGCCTGCCGGAAGAAGGGATACCTCAAGGCTTTTGGTGGCCTATCGCGGTGAAGGCAGGCTCTCTGAGAGACATTTCTACGATCTACCAGACCTCCTGGCACCTGGAGACGTACTTGTAATAAATGACACCAGGGTTGTCGCAGCAAGACTATCCGGAAGAAAAGAAACAGGAGGATCGGTTGAATTACTCGTCCTGGGGCCTAATCAGGGAGAAGGATGCCGTGACGCGGGTCGCATCTGCCTGATGAAATCATCGAAGCCCCCAAAGAGGGGATCGAAGCTCCTTTTTGATGAGTCTTTATCGGGTCGCATTGATGATGTGCTCGGGGAGGGCTTGGTGAGGATCTCCTTTTTTTCTGATTCTCCTTTTGAGGGCATTTTCGAAAAGATAGGAAAGGTGCCGCTTCCTCCCTATATAAGGCGCGAAGGCACGGAATCAGTTGATATTGACAGAGAACGCTATCAGACGGTCTATGCAAGGGTGCCCGGTGCGGTCGCGGCCCCCACCGCCGGGCTTCATTTCACTGATGAGCTTCTTGAAAAGCTGAGAAAAAAGGGTATTGAAATCTGCCGTATTACCCTCCATGTCGGATATGGTACTTTTCAACCCGTAAGGGTTGACGACATAAGGGAGCATCACCTCCGCCCGGAGCGATATTCAATTGGGGTTGAAAGCGCGGCTAGGATATCTGCGGCGAAGAGACGCGGAAGCAGGGTCATAGCTGTCGGCACTACGGTAGTGAGAGCGCTTGAAAGTTCGGCAATCAAGTCCGGCGGAATAGAGAGCAGGGACGCAGAAACTGATCTCCTCATTATCCCTGGTTTTAGCTTTTCAGTTATTGACGGCCTTGTGACTAATTTTCATCTTCCAAGGAGTTCGTTGATGTTTCTTGTCTCGGCCTTCGCGGGTCTTGAATTTATAAGGGAAGCTTATAATTATGCGGCACAAAACCGATTTCGCTTCTTCAGTTACGGCGATGCGATGCTTATCCTTTAAAGGGCCTATGGTTTCTAATGCCCAAAGGGGATGCCTTGCAGTTTGAGATAACCTCAAAGAGCTTAACAGGAAAAGCAAGAACTGGAATCCTTTCAACTGCCCATGGCAGTTTTGAAACCCCTGTGTTTATGCCGGTCGGGACTCATGCTTCAGTAAAGGCAATTTCTCCAAGAGACCTCGAGTCTATAGGTGTGGGCATCATCCTGGCAAATGCATACCATCTATACCTCAGGCCGGGCCACAAGCTCGTGGAAGAGCTTGGAGGTCTCCGCCGTTTCATGGCTTGGCCGCACCCGACCCTTACCGATAGCGGGGGATTTCAGGTTTACAGTCTGGCAGCCCTGAGGAAGATATCGGAGGATGGGGTATCCTTTCGTTCCCATCTGGACGGATCCCTTCACTTCATTGGCCCTAAAGAGGCCATGGAGATCCAGACATCCCTGGGAGCGGATATAGCCATGACCTTTGACGAATGCGTGCCTTATCCATCGGAATATGATTATGTCGAAAAATCGCTGGGGCTCACCACCCGATGGGCGGCAAGATGTCTGGATTTCTGGAAAAGCAAAGAGCAGAGCCTCTTCGGTATAGTGCAGGGTGGAATGTATGCCGATCTCAGGGAGCGAAGCGCGGCGGATCTGGTTTCCCTCGACTTTGAAGGTTATGCGATCGGGGGGCTTTCCGTAGGGGAGGACATGACCACCCGACTTGAGATGATAGAGGCAACCAAATGCTGTCTGCCGGAGAATAAACCGGTATATCTCATGGGGGTTGGATCCCCTGAGGATCTGGTTGAGGCATCTTTTAGAGGTGTGGACATGTTCGACTGTGTGATGCCTACAAGAAATGCAAGGAATGGGACGCTTTTTACCTCGAAAGGGAGGGTTTCGTTAAAAAACCTTCGCTTTCGAGATGACCCAAGACCGCTGGATGAGGAATGCGATTGCTACACCTGCGCCAATTTTTCAAGGGCCTATCTAAGACATCTTTTCTTATCAAGAGAGATTCTTGCTTACCACTTGAATACTTTACACAATATCAGTTATTATATGAGATTGATGTCCGGTATCAGGAATGCTATAAGGCAAAACACACTGGACAAGTTCATAGAAAAGTTCTATGAGAGACAAACCTTACTGAAGGAGGAGTTTTCATAATGGATTTTTTGGCATATGCGATGGGAACCGGCGGGGCCGGGAATGGGGGCCAGGGGAGCGGCTTGACAGCCTTTGTGCCGCTCATTCTGATGTTTGCGATCTTTTATTTTCTACTTATACGGCCTCAACAGAAAAAGTCCAAGCAGCACAAACAGATACTTGCTTCACTGAAACGGGGGGACCGTGTCGTGACCAGCGGCGGTCTTTACGGTGTTATTACCGGAGTGGCCGATGATGCGGTAACAATGGAGATAGCTCCCAAGGTGAGGGTCAAGGTGACCAGATCGGCCGTTGCCGGTGTGCTCGGAAGCGAGGCCGTGAAGGAATCCTGATCTGACGCCTCGTTAAGAAGCTTCCTTATTTGTCTGATAACCTGCCCGCGCTGAATCACTAA
This sequence comes from Desulfatiglandaceae bacterium, assembly GCA_041753575.1. Classification (GTDB taxonomy): domain Bacteria; phylum Desulfobacterota; class DSM-4660; order Desulfatiglandales; family Desulfatiglandaceae; genus CG2-30-51-40. Next base: position 18,581 of record JBGSUA010000071.1, on the reverse strand, counting down.
GCGGAGAGCAGTGAAATCATTATGGAGAATTAATCGTGTCTAGAAGTTTGATGTGGAGATCATTGATTGCGCTTGCGGCGGTCCTTTTGGGGCTTCTTTATCTTGTACCCAGTATAGGCGGGAAGATTCCGGGCTGGTGGTCTAGTGCACTTCCGAGCGAAAAGATAAAACTGGGCCTTGATTTACAGGGAGGCATCCATCTCATCCTGGAAGTAGAGAGTATAAAGGCCGTGGAAAGCCATGTTGAGAGGGTATCCGAGGAGTTGAAGCACGATCTGAGGAAAGCAAAACTGCGCTACGGAGAGCTGAAGAGGGTAGGCACGGATCAGATCCTCGTAACACTGATGAGAGATGAAGACTCAAAGGCATTTAATGATCTCATCTCTGCCAGTTATGCCGATTTTCGGCTGACTGCTGCTCCTGCGGCAGACGGCAGGGCTGCCTTCACCATGCGGCTTGATGTGAAGGCCGTTGAACGCATAAGGAAGATGGCCGTGGATCAGGCGCTTGAGACCATAAGAAACAGGATTGACCAGTTTGGCGTAAGCGAGCCCGACATACGGCCCCAGGAAGAAGAACGGATACTGGTTCAGCTTCCGGGCATTAAGGATCCTAAGCGGGCTGTAGAGTTGATCGGCAAGACGGCCATCCTCGAATTTAAGCTGGTGGATGAGGAAGGAAACCTGGATACTGCCCTCAAGGGAACTGTTCCTCCTGGAAGCGAAATCCTCTATGAGACCGCGACCGACGCAGCCACAGGAGCGAAGAGAAAGGTCCCGTTCCTCCTGAAGAGAAGGACCCTTATGACCGGGGAATACATAACAGATGCCAGGGTTGCCATAGACAGCCGGTACAGCGAACCTTATGTCTCTCTTGCATTCGACGCCAGAGGAGCGAGGCTGTTTGAACAGATAACAGGTGAGAACATAAAGAAAAGACTTGCCATAATCCTTGACAATAACGTCTATTCTGCGCCGGTGATTCAAGACAAAATCGGTGGAGGCAAGGCCCAGATAACAGGCAGATTCAGCATGGATGAGGCAAGGGATCTTGCCATTGTGCTAAGGGCTGGAGCCCTTCCTGCTCCTGTAAAGATTCTTGAGGAGCGGACCGTAGGCCCATCCCTCGGAAAGGACTCCATTGACAAGGGGCTTAGGTCCATGCTCATCGGGGGCATTATCGTTCTAATCTTCATGATAATATATTATCGGCTTTCCGGAGTGATTGCCGACCTGGCATTGCTGTTGAATGTGGTGTTTATAATGGGAGGGCTAGCTTTCTTCGGGGCCACACTGACACTTCCTGGAATAGCAGGCATAATACTGACAATCGGTATGGCGGTTGACGCCAATGTGCTCATATATGAGAGAATACGAGAGGAACTAAAACTGGGTAAACCGGCCAGGGCTGCTATTGAAACTGGTTACGAAAAGGCCTTTGTCACCATCCTGGACTCCAATGTGACTACATTGATAACGGCGCTTGTTCTCTTTCAGTTCGGCACCGGACCGGTCAGAGGTTTTGCAGTTACGCTGAGCATAGGCATAATTGCGAGCTTTTTTACGGCTATATTTGTTACCAGGATAATTTTTGATTATATCTATGTAATGAAACGAATGAAGACGATAAGTATATAACGAAGCTGTGACAGCGGAGCAATAATTTATGTATATAATAAAGCCTGACATATCAATCGATTTTGTAGGGAAAAGAAATATTGCCTTTGTTATTTCGGGGGCACTTATCCTTTTGACGATCTTTATGCTTATCTGGCGCGGTGGTCCCCAATATGGTGTGGATTTCTCAGGTGGCGTGCTCATACAATTGAAGCTTCCACTGAAAAAGGCTCCTTCCGAAATCAAGGCAGCGCTTGCTCCGGTGGGACTTGAAGACAGTATTGTTCAGGAATTCGGCCGGGAAGGTGATTTTGAATACCTCGTACGCGTGCAGAAAACGGATATTGATCTTACAGGGGTCGGCGACAAGACCAGCGCGGTACTTAAACAGGCGTTCGGTGAGGGGACTGAGATCAGGAGGGTTGAAATGGTGGGCCCTAAAGTAGGAAAGGATCTCACTGACAAAGCCCTTTTTGCAATTTTCTATTCCATTCTTTTTATGGCCATATACATCTCCGGCCGGTTTGAGCTTAAGTGGCTCATGAGCCTTGTCATGGCCATCTCGCTGGCGGTCGTTGTTTATGTCGTTTCAGCGATGGGAGCCGGCGTCACGTTGCTTATTGTGGCTGCGCTTGCCGTCACGTTAGGGCTTTGCTGGTTCCTCAAGCTGCGGTTTGCCCTCGGGGCACTAATGGCCCTGGTGCACGATGTGACTATAACTGTGGGGGCCTTTGCGCTTCTAAATAAGGAAATTGACCTGTCGGTCATTGCCGCCATCCTGACGATCGTAGGATATTCTTTGAATGACACTATAATCGTTTTCGATCGGATCAGGGAAAATATAAAACGAACCAGGAAAAGGCCTCTTTCTGAAATAATTAACGCCAGCGTGAATCAAACCCTGAGCAGGACAGTGCTTACGGCCGGAACGACCCTGGTAGTGGTCGCGGCCTTGTTTATCCTCGGCGGCGGGGTCATACATGACTTTGCTTTTGCCCTCCTTGTAGGAATCATAGTGGGTACCTACTCGTCCATCTATGTGGCCTCCCCTCTGCTTCTCCTCTTTGAGAAAGCCGGCCAGCCGGCTGCAAGGGAAGAGAAAGGCGCCCCTAAGTGAGTGCCGTGATTGCTGATACCAGATAAGAAAAGGAAATTCCTAAGCCTCCGTTCCTTACTGATTCTCTGCCTTTTTTTCGCGGCAGCGGGGGTGCTGTGGTTTTGGGTCTCGAGATATAGCGGTCCGAGTCGGCTGAATTTCGTTGTCTTTAAGGTCAACGGCGAGACCATAAAGATCTTGCCAGGGGAAAGCATCTCCCTGCATCCTTCCGACAGGGTCATGATAAGCTGGATATCTACCAATATCCCGCTGAGCTTTGGGGTGCGCCCCTTTGCAGACAGGGTGGATATAGCCGCTTTGTTTGATTCCGAAGCGGCCCTTTCCGAAATCCTGCCTGATCGTGAAATTTACGAGCATTACTCCTTCCATATTGATATCAAGCACAAAAACAAAACCATAGGCTCTTTTGACCTCACGGTAAGGCCTTATGTCGAGGATTGGCTTGAGAGGGCAAACAGGATGATCAATTCCGACCAGAGAATACTTTTTCTCGAAAAGGCCTCGGCCCTTCTTCCTTCCGAAAAGGATATAACCGAGAGGCTTATGCTCGAATACAAGGCCAAGGGCTATCTGCAGAAGGCAATCCACGTGATGGAGAGGTTGGCCGCTGAGAAAGAGACCAAAGAGAGATTGTGGGAACTGGCAGAGCTATTTAAAAATGCAGGAAATATGGATAGGCTGGCCCTAACCCTTGAAAGACTCTTAAAACTTGTGCCAGGTGATGCTATGGCAAGGCTTAACCTGGCAGAGACATTTGAAAAAGCAGAAATGTGGGATAAGGCTGCCGGGCAATATGAAACCCTTCTTATCGCGACCCCTGAAGAAGAAAGAGCTACCCTTCTTAAACGTTTGGGATACGCGTTTCTCAGAGCGGGAAAGTTTGAAAAGGCCGTGTCCTCCTTCCTTAGTGCTGCAAGGTGGGATCAAAAGGATGTCAATCTCTATTATAATTTGGCCTACCTCTATGACAAATTGGGAGACGAGGATAAGTCAGCCTTTTACCTGAGAAACGCCTTAACCCTTAATCCTGATGATTCAGAAGGAAGACTAAGTCTTGCGGAGCGCTTTCTTAGCGCAGGGGAATGCGAAAGGGCCGAGAAACTTGTCCAGGAGGTACTGGAGAAGACTCCAGACTCAAGGCAGGCTCTCATGATGCTTGCGAAGGCCTTCGAAGGCCTCAAGGAAAAAGAAAGGCTTCTAAATGTTTATCGGAAGCTTCTTGATATTGATTCCAATGACGAGGTAGCACTCTTTAACCTGGCCGCTTTGGAATACGAAATGGGCAGACTCGATGATGCCCTCTCTCATCTGGAGAGGTATGAAGCCTTGCATCCCAGGGATGAATCCGTCCACAAAATCATTTTTGAAATCTACAAGAGGAAAAACGACAATGGATCCGCTGCCAGGGAAGCGGAACTGCTGATATCCATCAATCCGTCCTATATCGCGCCCTACAGCTTTCTCTTTGGCCATCTCCTGGATAAGGGACTGTATGATGAAATACTCAGGGTAATGAGGACCGGAGCGGCTGCCAATCCGGATGCCCAGGAGATCCTTGAGTATCTCCTTGATGCGTATGTCAGGACGGGCCAGGAACTTCAGGCCATGGACACCATGGAGGCAATTCTCAAAATAAGTTCAAAAAGCACTGCCTTCATCATGCGGCTTGCTTCCTTGAGGGAAAAGCACGGGCAGTTTGCCAAGGCCATGGATCTCTATGGACGTGTGATTGAGATTGACCCGCAAAACAGAGAGGCGGAGAGTGCCTATCTTCGCCTCAGACTTAAAGGTATCGGTGTTGAAGGGGAGTGACACTGAAAATCCGGTGTGGGTTGCAGCAGGCCTGATTCTGAGAGAAGGCAGGTGCCTGATAGCCAAAAGACCTAAAGGTTCGTTCATGGGGGGGTACTGGGAATTTCCAGGGGGAAAGCGCGAGCAGGGTGAAACCATAGAAGAATGCCTCCAGCGGGAATTGGGGGAGGAACTGGGGATACAGGTGAAAGTCGGGGATATCTTCTTGGATTCTTATTACCGATATCCGACCCGGGCGATCCGGCTGACGACTCTTGTTTGTTGCATTGACTCGGGTGAACCCGAACCCGTAGGCTGCGAGGAAGTGAAGTGGGTTTTGCCGCATGAGTTGGCTCAATATCCACTGTGTCCTCCGGATATCGAGGTGGCCAATAAAATTGTCAGAAAGAGAAAGGAGTAAATTGCTATGTTTTACAAGAGAGCAGACAAAGTGGGAGGATATTTTGAGCCTGCCGATGGTATCGGCATCAAGACCATGGTTTACGGGGAAAAGACTCACATGTGCGAATTCAGGCTGAGAAAAGGCTCCAAGCTTCCCAATCACAGCCACCCCCATGAGCAGACCGGAATGGTTGTGGTAGGACGCATAGTTATAAATATTGATGGAAAGGATTTTGACGCGGGTCCTGGCGATGCCTGGTGCATTGCCGGAGGTGTTGAGCATAGGGCTGAAATCATGGATGATTCTATCGTAGTTGAGGTTTTTTCTCCGAGGAGAGAAGACTATATTAGAGAAATTAATCCGGAGAAAAAATAGTAACGTGTTTATTAAAGCCCTCAAAATCCATAACAGACATTTCCCACGGGCTGACTGTTATCCATTCAATCTCAGTTTGTTCCGGATGACCAGCGACATTGAGTTCCGAGGGGAGGTTAGCTTCTTTGTGGGTGAGAACGGGACCGGCAAGTCCACGCTTCTGGAGGCTATTGCCAGGTGCTATGGGATCGCGATGTGGGGAGGGGAAAAGACCCACATAATCCACCATAATCCATTTGAGACGAGGCTCTATGATTTCATCTCCCTTGAGGAGGCAAGACCCAGCACCGGGATAGAAAGAGGTTATCTCTTCAGGGCTGAGACCTTTTTTAACTATGCCTCTTATATTGACGATTTTATGGTGGGTGATCCGGGGCTGATTGATTTTTACGGGGGTACCTCCCTTAATCAGCAGTCCCACGGCCAGGCGTTTATGGCTTTCTTCAAGACCCGCTGCCTCAGAGAGGGACTTTATCTTATGGATGAGCCGGAGGCTGCCCTTTCTCCATCAAGGCAGGTAGAATTTCTGGAGTGCGTAAGGAGATCCGTTTGTGAAAGCGGAAGTCAGTTTATTATTTCATCCCATTCCCCGATTATCCTGAGCTTTCCAGAGGCTCAGATTCTGAGCTTTGACTCCGTTCCTATTGTGGAGATAGACTATAAAGAGACAGGGAGCTACCGTGTGTATAAGAAATTTCTCAATGCCTGATGACTCGGCACAGAGAAAGCAGTTTTAACATCCTGGTCAAGGCGGGAAAAGTCATGGCAAAAGGAAACTGTGAATTCAGCGGCAAGGGCGGGGAATATTTCCTGACTGTATTTGTCCACCTGTTTCTTTTTGCTTCATTAACGGCAGGCATCTACGCTCCATGGGCCGCCGTGAGGCTATTCAGGCTGAAGGCATCTCACACCCTTATCGGGAAAATGCCGGTGAGATTTATCGGAAGGGGTGGAGAGCTCTTCGTGAAATGCCTGCTTTGGGGACTTCTATGCCTTGTTACTTTAGGGCTATACGCTCCGTGGGCGGCATGCGCATTTCTCAAATGGAAGGCGCTAAATACCATCGTAGGCGAAAAACCAAGTGAATTTAATGGAGCTGGAGCTGACCTTCTGGGCCTTTCACTGATTCACCTTTTGATCTTTCCTTTGTTGACCCTTGGGCTTTATCTATTCTGGGGTATCTATCGGATATGCGCCTGGAAGGAGGAACAAACTCGCTATGGTGGGGAGAAAACTTCCTTTGGAGCAGGTGTAGGGGAGTTCATAAAGATCTCCATTGCGAGCTGGTTTCTTAATCTCGTAACCCTGAACATTTTCAGCCCCTGGTCCATCTGCATGCTTTACAGGTGGCAGATCCATGGCCTCATGGTTGGGGAAGGGGAGGGCACGGAGCACTTTCCGGCCGTAAAGACACCGCGGTTGCTTTTCATTCTTCCACCCGCATTTGCGGCACTAATTGTCCTTCTGGCCTTTACGACGATAAGTGAATTTCTGGAAAAAAGGCCTTTAGGTCGTTCTGATAAGGATAAGCAGACTGCTGATACCCAGCGGGTCAAGATTCCCCTTGGTCAAAAACAGCCCGAGGCGACAAGGGGACAGGAAAGCCTCAAGCCGGCATCGGCCTTGCCCCCAAAGGTTCTGGGGATCTTTGCGCCTCCAAGACCGAGGGATGCTGAGGAGGCCAAGGGCTCGGCCCTTGAGGTAAGGCTTGGGAAAATTGACAGTTACCTCCAGAAGAATCCTTCAAATGCGGATGCATTTTACAGCCGTGGCTGGGTTCATCAAAGCAAGGGAGAACTCGAAAAGGCGCTTGCTGACTATAATGAGGCGGTAAGGCTCAATCCCTCTTTTGGGGATGCCTATTTCAACAGAGGAGTCATATATGTTCAAACAGGAAAGTATGACCTTGCCGCAGAGGATTTTTCCACTGTCTTGAAATATGAAAAAACAAGCGCAGACGCCTTTTCCAACAGGGGAGGGGTTTATTTGCAACAGGAAAAATTTGACTTGGCCATACAGGATTTTACAAGCGCCATAGCCATCGCGCCTGATGACGGAGATATGGTCTATAACAGGGGTATTGCCCTGATAGCAAAAGGAGAAGCCCAAAAGGGCAAGATAGACCTTATAAGGGCAGAGGTCTTGGGCCAGAAGACCGCCTCGGAGGCACTCAAGAGGATTCAGTAGCCTCCCGAGGCGATCAGGGGTTGGGCGCTTCAACCCTGGGGGCGTCAATCCAAAGCCCCTCCAGATCATAGAACCCTCTTACATCCTCGTAGAATATGTGTACGATTACATCCCCGTAGTCCATAAGGACCCATTGGGCGTTTTGCTCTCCCTCGATCCCAAGCGGCTTTGTCTTTGCCTCCCTCATTTTCTTCTCAATATGTCTTGTTATGGCCTGTACCTGCCTTGTGGAGCTGCCGCTTGCGATAAGGAAATAATCGGCTATGCTGGTGATGCCGGTTACCTCGAGGAGCACGGGATCAATGGCTTTACGTTCGTTGAGGATCTTATAGAGCATCTTTGCTTTTTCAATGGGTTCCATCTGATAGATAAAGTCCTTCTTGCATGATGTAATAATAGACCGATTCAGGAATCAGGAACCTTATGGACTTCCCTTCGGCCCTGAGCCGCCTTATACGCGTTGATGATATATCCATGTGGGTTACTGAGACGAGGAAGATGTATCTGCCGGAGGGGAGCGAAAAGATATTTTGTCCGCCTGCAGGGGAGGCGCCTATATCCAGCTCCTTCAAAAACGCAGGGATCTGATCAAGCGGGAAACCCGGCCTTTCTATTAGTACAAAGTGGGCGTATTTAAAGAGGCCCTTATAGCTCTTCCATGTTCTGATCTCAAAAAAGGCATCTGTTCCCACGATAAAGTAGATGTCCTCGGCCTCGGAGAAAATGGCGTTAAGTTCCTTCAGTGTCTCTATGGAATATGAAATGCCGGGGCGTCTTCCCTCGAGATCAAGGACATCGAGAAGCGGGGATTTCTCTGCGGCCAGTTCTGCCATGGCCATCCTGTGGCGGAAGGCGCTGACCGGTTCTCCGGTCTTGTGAGGGGGAAAAGAGGCCGGAATGAGATACACCTTTTCCAGACCAATGCTCTCTGCAATCTCTTCCGCGGAGCGCAGATGTCCCAAGTGTATAGGGTCAAAGGTTCCGCCCAGGAAACCCAGCTTCAAGCGCGTCCTCCTATGTCCTTATCTGCCCTTGTCCAAAGACTATGAATTTGGTGGCTGTCAGTTCCTCAGGCCCCATTGGGCCGAAGGCGTGCAGCTTGGATGTATTTATACCTATCTCTGCCCCCAGACCAAGTTGGTTGCCGTCGTTAAATCTCGTTGATGCATTGACGAGGACAACAGAGGAGTCGACCTCAGAAAGGAACCTCTGGGAGTTATTATAATCCTTGGTTATGATAGCCTCTGTATGTCTGCTTCCGTATCTTTCTATATGTTCCAGGGCTTCGTCCATGTCCTTCACTACCTTTACTGCCAGTATGAGATCAAGAAATTCGGCAGGCCAGTCGGATTCAATCGCCGCTACAGAGTCGGGGAATATGCCGAGCGTCTTTGGACATCCTCTTATCTCAACCCCTGCTGCGCGGAAACGACCGAGCATCAAAGGCAGGAACTGATTCGCGATGCCCTCATGGACGAGAAGTGTCTCCATGGCGTTGCACACCCCGGGCCTTTGCACCTTGGCGTTAAAGCATACCTCCTGGGCGAGGGATATATCAGCGCTTTCGTCCACGAATATATGGCACACTCCTTTATAGTGCTTCAGAACAGGAACCTTCGCGTTTTCTGTTACAAATCTGATGAGTTCTTCTCCACCCCTGGGTATGACTACATCGAGGTAATCGCTCAAGGTGATCAGAATCCCTACAGCCTCCCGACGGGTGGTGGGTATTACCTGTATCGCATCTCTGGAAATACCGGCATCCGCCAGAGCATCGGAGCATACGGCCGCAAGCGCCATATTGGAGCGCTGGGCCTCGGAGCCGCCTTTAAGTATCACGGCGTTGCCGGATTTAAGACAGAGTGCCGCAGCATCTGTTGTTACATTCGGACGCGATTCGTAGATAAAGCCGATCACCCCGAGGGGTATTCTCATTCTTCCCACCACAAGGCCGTTTGGCCTTTTCCACATTCCGGTCACACTTCCGACAGGGTCTGGTAACAGGGCCACTTCCCTTACGGCATCTGCCATTTCCTTAAGTCGCCCCTGGTTCAGGGTAAGTCTGTCCAGCATCGCGGGGGGAAGCCCGGCTTCTCTTGCCGAGGAAACGTCGTCGGAGTTTTCCTTAAGGATCTCATCCTGCCTTTGCAGAATGCCTTCAGCCAGCCGAATGAGGGCCTTGTTTTTTTGCTTGGTATCTGTGCTCCTGAGCTGTCTGGCTGCCTTGCGAGCGGCATCCGCCATCTTTTCAATCATTGCCTCAAGCGACATTGCTCTTCTCCCTCTTCAAGCTCCTTCATCAAAACGAGGTTGTCTTTGTGAATAACCTCGTCATCATGTCTGAATCCAAGTCTGGCCTCTATCTCGGCACTTCTAGCTCCCGAAATTTTCCTTATATCACCGGAATGGTAGTTGACCATTCCGATAGCAATCCCACTACCGTCCGGGCCAAGAACATTTACTGAGTCTCCCTGGCTGAATCTGCCTCTAACCTCCGTGATACCTGATGGCAGGAGGCTTTTCCCCTTTTCAATGATCGCCAGAGCGGCCCCCTTGTCTATAATGATATCCCCCCTTGTCTATAATGATATCCCCCTTGGGAGACTTGGTAAAGGCAATCCAGTGCTTGCGGCCGCAGAGGGCTGTTTCATTTGGGACAAAAAGTGTGCCGGTTTCTTCACCCTCGAAAACCCTCTTTATCATTCCTGGCGATGTTCCATTAGCTACGACTGTGGGAACCCCCGCAAGGGCAACCTTTCTTGCAGCCATAACCTTACTGGCCATTCCCCCGGTTCCAAGCTTGCCGGCAGTCCCCGCGAATTGATAGACCTCTTTGTCTGCTCCCTTGACGATAGGAATGAGCCGCGCTTCGGGGTGCAGGTTGGGGTCCATGTCATAGAGGCCGTTCGTGCTGGTCAGGGAGAGGAGAAGATCCGCATCGGTGAGATTTGCAACCATGGCGCTCAGGTTGTCATTATCTCCGAACTTTATCTCGTCAATGGAGACCGTATCATTTTCGTTTATGATAGGTACTATTTTCCAGGCGAGCAATGTCAGCAAGGTATTCCTTGCGTTAAGGTAACGCCTTCTGTTGGATAGATCGTCTCTTGTCAATAGCACCTGGGCCACCTTTTGGCCATAAAGGCCGAAGGCCTCCTCATAGGCTTTCATCAGGAGACTTTGGCCGATTGCCGCCAGTGCCTGCTTCTGGCTCGTGGATTTGGGCTTCTCTGTCAGTCCCATTTTTCTGAGCCCCGAGGCAATGGCCCCGGAAGACACGAGGAGCACCTGGCGCCTGCCTGCCAAAAGCTCACAGATATCAGAAGCAATCGCCCGCATGACATCCATGTTGAGGCCCTGGGATGAGGTGATCACGGCGCTTCCGACCTTTATGACGGCTCTTCTTGCCTTGGCTATAAGCCTGTTTCTGACGGGGCTTATCAAGGGGACTCCTTTAATATAGGGCCATAAAATAATACGCCCTGAGTGTGGAATTTACCACAACTGAGGGCGCTGTGCTGCTGAAAAGAGTAAGAGGTTGGATATGCCTTTTGGCGATAAACCGTGTGTCCCTCCCGAGAGGGGGAATGAACTCCGGATGGGATCAGTTTGACACTGCCGCAGATGCAATGGGATTGATGCTCACCCTGGTCCGTCTCTTTCCCCAGGGCGCATAGACCACAGATCCGTCAACAGTTGCAAATATGGTGTAATCCCTTCCCATGCCGACATTCTTGCCGGGATGTATCCTCGTCCCCTTCTGCCTTACAAGGATATTGCCTGCCCGGACGGTCTGACCGCCAAAGCATTTTATGCCGAATCTTTGTCCGGCGCTGTCTCTGCCGTTTCGTGAGCTGCCGCCAGCCTTCTTGTGTGCCATTGTCTATTCACCTCATCAAAATAAACGCGAAGCTGCAATTAATCCGCGAATAGTAATCTTATCTAATTTGCCTGCAGGGTTTCGATATTGTCTATCCTGACCTGGCTGAAATCCTGCCTGTGGCCCTTCGTCCTGCGATACCCTTTTCTCCTTTTGTATTTAAAGACAACGACCTTCCTTGTCCTTGCCTGGCGGGTAATTGTACCCAGCACCGTTGTCCCTTCGAGATAGGGTTTCCCAACGGATATCTTATCCCCGTCGGATGTAAGCATTACTTGCTCAAAGGCGACTGAAGCGCCCTGTTCTCCGGGCAGTTTGGCGACTTGGATTTCATCGCCTGGCATTACCCTGTATTGATTTCCGCCAGCTTTAATGACCGCGTACATATAGTTAGGCTCCTCTTATAAAATAAACTGTTATACTAAAAACATTTAGTTTTTGAGTCAAGAAAAAATTAAAGCCTCTTCTCCCTGTTGACCTGAGTGAGGGCCGTGCCTAATTTATCCACATTACAACTTTAATTACCGGGAGGCAACCCCTTATGGCTCCAGATTATCTTTATGTCAACTGCCGAAGGTGTGGGGCAAAGAATCGTGTTCCTGAAAGCAGAACTAATGATCGGCCCCTGTGCGGCAAATGTAAGGCGCCTCTTTCACTGCCTGGTGAGAATGAAGGCCCTGTCAAGGTCAGCGATTCAGACTTTGCCAGGGAGGTGGCATCATACGGAGGTATCGCAATGCTTGATTGCTGGGCTTCCTGGTGCGGTCCATGCCGCACGCTTGGGCCGGTGATAGATCAGATGGCCATGGACTACAGAGGAAGGGTCAAGGTGGCAAAGCTTAATGTAGATGAAAACCCGCAAACCGCAGCAAAATATGGGATACAGAGCATACCGACTGTATTGTTTTTCCTGGGCGGAAACGTCGCGGACAGGGTAGTTGGAGCTGTTCCCCGGTCCGAACTGGAAAGACATCTTGGGGCCTTGATAGCCTGATTTTTTGTGAGCCGACCGCTGCGCCCTACCTGATTCTCCTTGAGATGATTTTAAAGGGTTCTGTCCCGGCGCGTTCAAGGAGCTGAAACAAAACCGTCTCCGTAACGGTCACCGCACATCCGGCATCACGGATAAAATGCATGGCGGTTTTGTGATCATCCTTTTTTCTTGAGCACACCGCATCTGTTGGCACATGGACGACATATCCGCTTTTCATGAGCCCCAGGGCCGTCTGAAGGATGCAGATGTGTGACTCCATGCCGGCAATAATAAGCCTGGGCCGGCCGTAAGAAGATATCTTCTGCAGGAATCCGGGTTCAGAGCAGCAGTCGAAGGCTGTCTTTTCAAAGGGTTCATAAGATGGGACGGCAATCCTTATCTCATCAAGCGTTTTGCCCAGTCCCCTGGGATACTGTTCAGTCAAGACAACCGGGATGTCCATGAGCTTTGCCAATTCAATGAGATGTAGGCAATTGCCTGCAACCTCATCCCTCATCTCCATGGCAGCCGCAAGCCTCTCCTGGATATCTATCAAAACGAGAATAGTTTCTGAGCTTTTTAATAAAAACCTGTCCATCATGCCTCCTTTTTGTCTTCGAATGTGCAGCTCAGGGCAAGCATTCCCTCAACGACGGACTTCTTCATTATGTAGGGAAGCCCCTTGAAAAGCCTTATCATCCTCTGGTTTTGAGGAATGGTAAACGCAAAGATTCCCTTGGCGCCGTTCTTGATGCCGAATTCTATCAGATTCCTGATCAAAATGGAGCCTATTGTCTTCCCCTGCCATTGCTTAAGCACCGAGAAAGCAACCTCAGAGGTCTGTGTGGACGGATGAAAAAATGAGGCGCCTATTCCCACGATCCTCTCATAGCCCCGCACTCCAATTACTGCCAACAGCGTTATGTCCCGGAGGTAATCAATCCGGCACATGCAGCAGACGTCGCTGCGCGAGAAGACGGGCTTTTCGTGCAGGAAGCGAGCGACCACATCCTCATTGTCCATAGCGTAAAAGTGCTCCTGTATCAAGCGCTCATCCGACGGTTTAGCGGGTCTGAACAGTATAATTTTCCCGTCTATCTTCCGCATCTCTTCCAGGCAGGAAGGGTAAACCCCGCAGATTGCATCTTTGATTCGCGGTTCGTGCTCGATAAGACCCATCTCTCTTGCCTCGACAAGCAGTTCATCGCGGAATGACGGATGAGCTATGCTTATAAGCGCCACGGCCCTTTCATTAAGGTTCTTGCCGAAAAGATTTACTGCCCCGTATTCAGTCACGACAAAGTTTGCGTCTCCAACAGGCAAGGAAACCGCGTCAGTTTGAGGGCGCGGAAGGATGTTACTTTTCTTGCCTGCGGCGGAGGTGGAGGCAAGTACCGCAATGCTTTTGCCATCCGGAGCTTCGAGTGCGCCCCTAGTGAGATTATCCAGGTTGCAGGTCAAGCCTGAGCCTGTCTCAAAGTTGACAGAGATCCGGCCTGTCAGGTCCACGGCGGAGACCTCGCTGACAGAGACCATCCGTTGTTGCCGTGTTACGACCGCGGGGTGCAGGATGTATTCAAATGATCTCATCTCAAGAAGAGGATTCCCGTTCATGAAACCGTAAAGTTCCTTGGAACCCATGGCTGCGGCTGCGACCATCTTCCCTGTGTCCAGTGTCTTTTTGAGGTTGTTGATCACGCCGAGCTTAAAAAGCGCAATCGTCTCATCTGTAAGAAAGCCGGTATGCAAGCCTAGGTCGTTTTTGTTTTCAAGGGCTTTGATGATGGATCTCTGCATGGCGCCCTGGCCTATATGTAAGGTTGAGCCGTCATCAATAAGCCTCGCGACATGTTCCGCTATCGCTTCACCCACCTGGAGTTGAGGAGGATTTTCCCAGGTCAAAATGTCTTCTTCATATTCCACTATCTTTGCTACTTCATCTAAACACAGGATGCCTTCTCCCTGTGTACTCGGCATCCTCGGATTGATCTGCGCTATTACCATCTCCGCGGCCCGCGCTGCGGCCAGAGTGATGTCAACGGAAACACCAAGACTCATTCTCCCGGTCTCATCCGGCGGCGAGACCTGAAGGAGCGCGAGGTTTATAGGGAAAAGCCGGTTCTTGATAAGGCGGGTTAGGGCTGATAGATTAACCGGTGCGGTGAATGGAATCTTTGACCTTTTGTCTCCGGAGTATCCAGGGCAAAAGAGCCTTCCGCTCAGTGATTCATTGGCTGATGTCGAAAAGGCGTATTCAATAGGCGAACCTGAAAGGATTAGAAGGCTTACGATTTCAAGGTCACAGAAACCATCCATCCGTAGAGAAAGCGCCCTTGTGAGACACTGTGGCTCACCGCAGGCCGATCCAACGAATATCCTGTGCCCGTGGCGAAGCAAGGATAGAGCATCCTCGGCAGAGGCAAGTTTCCTCCTGTATTCAGCGACCCAATTATGTCCTCCCATGTGGAACCCTATATCGAGGTTAAAAAAAGCCCCTCTTTTTCCTTTAAGGAGACAGCATAACGGGATTATTTTCAAGATAAAAAATTCTTAATCAGCTATGTCCTCCCCGCTTTCGCCAAGATATTTCATCTCTGAGCGAAACCTCTTTTCCTTCGGGATACATGCCGGGCATTTTTATGGTCATGCCTCCTGTAGGCTCTTTAGCTCGGTGGTGGTTTGCCTCAGTCTCATGGACAGGGCTCCAGCCAGCTCCTCATAGAAGATGCCCGCAGGTCTG
The DNA here is from genome assembly GCA_041753575.1 of Desulfatiglandaceae bacterium. Lineage (GTDB taxonomy): Bacteria > Desulfobacterota > DSM-4660 > Desulfatiglandales > Desulfatiglandaceae > CG2-30-51-40. Next base: position 3,499 of record JBGSUA010000071.1, on the reverse strand, counting down.
GGATGGCTGACCGCCATTCGCCTGAAATCCTCTCTGGTGAGGACATAAAGGGAGACATCTCCGTCTGCGACTGCATCCGCAGATCGCCTATTTTTTCCATGGGGTGTGAAGAGACCTGGGTATGAAGTGTTCTCCAAAAAACACATATCCCCGAAGAAATCTCCCTGCCCGAAGACCGCAAGAAGGTGATGACGGCCCCTTTCAAGGGGAAGGAGTATCCTCACGGTGCCTTTTCTTATGAAGAAGATCTCATCTCCATCTTCCCCTGTCATGAATATGACCTCCTTATGACTGAAATCCATCTGTTTCATGTATGAGGAAAGAGTTGCCAGGACGTCCGTTTCCATGTTCGCGAAGAGACCCAGCTCGCCTATGCTCAAAACAGCGTCCTCTTTCCTTGTTATGCCTGAGGCTGATATGAGCGCTTCCTCGGTCCACTCCAGGGCCTCATCTAGTTCGTCAAAGAACAGGACGTGCGGATTGGATGCCGCAAAGCCCATGTCTTCGAGATACCTCTTCTTATTCTGCCTCTCTCCGGAGTTCTCAAGGAGGGATGTCAGAATGAGAATACCGCCTCGGTCTGCCAACTGCCTGGCAGCGTGTTCCAACCTGTGGATGGCCGTAAAGTCAATCGAGATAACCCTATTCAGATCCATAATCATGAATCTGCATGTCCTGATCGAGGGCTCGATCTCTGAATAGAGTTGTTCGCTGGTGCCGAAGAAAAGCGACCCCTGCAGCCGGTAGATAACTGTATTTTGACCGCTTTCATAGAGTATCTTCATTTCGTCAGGAAGCCTTTTTCTCTTGGAAAAAACCTGGTTTCCATAGGATTTCCCTGCAATAATCGGGACTCTGGTCTGCTCTCTTAGAAAAAGAAGGATCGCGAATGCTACGCCGACTCCCGAAGCCACAATAAGATTTAGGATTACAGCGCTTATTACCACTGACATTATCACCAGAAAATCGAAAAAGGTTGACCTCTGCAGAAGGAGCTTGAGGCTGTTTTTATCCACTATCCTGTAACCGCTCACTATGAGGATGCCTGAAAGCACTGGGATCGGCACCCATGCGACAAAGGGCCTGAGCGCGACAAACGCCGTCAGGGCGAATAACCCCGCATAGAACCCCGAAAGTCTGGTCTTCCCTCCGCTGCTTATGTTGACAAGTGTCGCGCCCATGGTTCCCGCGCCTGCCATGCCATGGAACAGGCCGGAGGCTATGTTTCCTAGTCCCTGGCCCCTGAGCTCCTTGTCGGGATCGTTCCTCGTGTTGGTCAATGCGTCAACGATTACCGAAGTCTTGAGGGTGTCAATGGAAAGAAGAACTGCCAGGGTCCCTGCCGTGAAAAGGATCACATGGAGGTGCTCGTAATCCATGATGCCCGGATTTGCCCAGCGGCCCATGATTCCCGAGAGAAAGGCGCCGTCCATCGAGGCGCCAAGGTATCCTACAACAAAGGTGTTACCGCTCAAGCTGGAGAGCCCTGGGATGAAAAGGGCAGTAACCCAGTATGCCGCTATCCCGGCCGAAAAGGAGACCATTGCAGCCGGGATCTTTTTTGTCAGGCGCGGGGCGAGTATCATCGCTGCAATGGTGACCACGCCTATTACAAGGGGTTCGATACACCACATCCCAGGATTGAAAACGCCAGTAAATGAATGAACGCCGAAGACCTTCGGAAGCTGTCCGGTCATCAGTAGTATCCCCACCCCGCTCAGATATCCTGAGATGACTGGATAAGGTATATACTTTATCAGACGGCCCCCTTTAAGACCGGCGGTCAGGAGCTGGATTATCCCGGCTATTACTGTTGTTAAGGCCAGCAGTACCGGCACCTGGGACGGCTCTGTGCCGTGCAGCTTCAGCACTTCGGCTGTGAAGGCGGCAAGTACGGCGGCGGCAGGCCCGCAAGGTGATGAGACAAGGCTGGGTGTGCCACCGAAGAGAGGCGCCACAAGCCCCAGGGCGATGGCCCCCACGATCCCGGCCAGGGCGCCCTGGGCTGCGAAACCCTCCCCAAGGGGCGAATAGATGATCATTCCGAAGGCGATGGATGAAGGAATAGTGATGAGCATGGCGGTAAAACCACCCAGGATATCTGCCCCTGCGTATCTCATGAAGGTCCCGTCATGTCAAAGCCTGGTTTGGATGTCTCCTCGATTTGCGCCATGTTTGCCTGACTCTATCAATGATTCTCAAGAGAATAAAGGGAAAAGACGCTCCCGAAGCCTGTAAGGCCAATTTATTGAAAAGGTCATCACAGCCGGTTAGGACAGTCAGTCTGATGATGCGTCTGCTTTCTCTATGTTGTTGACTCGGCATGGGCCGACCGGTAAGAATTAAAGGCAAAAAACGAAATGGATTTGTCAATTGAGGAGCAGTTGAACATGAAATTCATTCACGCAGCAGACATACATCTGGACAGTCCCATGATCGGGCTTCAGTCCTATGAGGGGGCGCCGGCCGAAGAGGTGAGGGATGCGCCTCGAAAGGCCCTCAGTAGCCTTGTTGATCTGGCCGCCTCCGAGGGGGTTGACTTTGTCTTGATCGCAGGTGATCTCTTTGATGGGGATTGGAAGGACTACAACACAGGCCTTTTTCTGTCGGCCCAGATGGCGAGGCTGAAGGAAGAAGGCATCCGTGTATTTATAGTATCAGGAAATCATGATGCGGCAAGCCGGATAACCAGACATCTGAGGATGCCGGACAATGTCAGGCTCTTTTCCACAAGGGAACCTGAAACCATCGTCCTTGAACACCCGGGTGTTGCCATACATGGACAGGGATATGCGTCAAGGGCCGTAAACGAGGACCTATCGGCAGGCTATCCGCAAGCCCTACCGCACTACTTCAATATCGGGCTTCTCCATACAAGCCTGGATGGAAGACCGGGCCACGAAACCTATGCTCCTGCAAGTCCTGCAGGACTTCTATCAAAGGGATATGACTACTGGGCCCTCGGGCATGTTCACGCGCGTGAGGTGGTGCGGGAGGCCCCCTGGATCGTCTTCCCGGGGAACATCCAGGGGAGGAACATCCGCGAGACAGGGCCCAAGGGATGCACCCTGGTAACAGTAAATGAGGATGGCGCGGTACAGGCCGAGCCCCGGGATCTCGATGTCATGCGATGGGCCCTGCTCAGGGTGGACGGGACAAAAGCCAAAGGCTTCGATGATCTGTGCGCCCTCATATCTCAAATGCTGTCCAAAGCCTGGAAGGATAACAACCGGATGCCCCTTGCGGTTCGCCTCGAGGTGGAAGGAGCCGCAAGGGAGGACCTGCCGGAAGACCCGGAGCGGCTTCGAAGCGAGCTTCGGGCCCTTGCCTACCAGGCAGGCGAGGGTGAAATCTGGCTTGAAAAGATCCGCTTTTCAGAAAGTGACCCCGCGGCCGCTCCCCTTCCTTCATTGGACGGGCAGGCCGTTTCGGTTCTGCTTGAGACAATAGAGGGGCTTAAAACAGATAAGGAACTTATCGCCGAAGCCGCGCAAGCCCT
>JBGSUA010000070.1:0-20168 GCA_041753575.1 Desulfatiglandaceae bacterium | reverse complement strand
CCTGCGAACGCAGGAATCCATCTTCTGAGAACTCTGAACTGCCCCCCGACCCCTGCCCCCCGACCCCCGACCCCTGCCCACTTAAGAGATTTGCTTGTTAAGAGATATGTGGTAAGCTGCATGACAGACAACGTAATGACTACCAGGCCGGGGGCTGCGGCGCAGCAGATGGATTTTTTACAAGACCGGCAAAATTAAAACAGATGGATATTGTTGGATATGCCACAGATACGCAACTTCTGCATAATAGCCCATATTGATCACGGTAAATCTACCCTCGCTGACCGTTTTATCCAGAAGACGGGCCTTGCCGACGAAAGGACCTTCCGGGATCAGATCCTGGACAGTATGGACATAGAAAGGGAGCGGGGAATCACCATAAAGAGCCAGGCAATAACCCTTCCATACAAAAATTCAAAGGGAGAGAACTTCGACCTCAACCTGATTGACACCCCGGGACATGTGGATTTTTCCTACGAGGTCTCAAGAGCTCTCGCCTCATGTGAAGGGGCGCTGCTCCTGGTGGACGCAACCCAGGGCGTGCAGGCCCAGACACTTGCCAACCTCTATGCCGCCATGGAGCACGATCTCACCGTCATACCGGTCATAAACAAGATAGACCTTGCCTCAGCCGATGTTGAGCGCACAAGGGAGCAGATAGAGATAGATCTGGGACTTGATTCATCATCAGCCCTCCTTTGCTCCGCCAAGGAAGGTACCGGCGTTGACGATGTGATGGAGGCCATAACAGAGAGAATCCCACCTCCGGCCGGCAGAGCGGATGAGCCCTTAAAGGCCCTTATCTTTGACGCCCATTACGACAACTTCAGGGGCACCATAGTGACATGCCGCGTCTTTAACGGAAGACTCAAGGCAGGCGACATCATAAAGCTCATGGCAATGGGGACCACGCATAAGGTAGAGGAGGTGGGCGTATTCCGCCTTAAGAGAGAGGCAAAACCTTACCTTTCAGCGGGCGAAGTGGGCTATATAATAGCAGGCATCAAGACCGTCAAGGACACCCGTATCGGCGATACCGTCACCCTTGCCTCGGAGCCTGCTGCCGCACCGCTTCCGGGTTTCAGGGAGGTAAAACCGGTAGTCTTCTCATCTATATATCCCATTTCATCGGATGATTACAGGTCCCTGGCGGACGCCATGGAGAAGTATCAGTTGAACGACGCGGCCCTCAGCTTCCAGAAGGACTCATCCGCGGCCCTCGGACTGGGATTCCGCTGCGGCTTCCTTGGTCTTCTGCACCTTGAGATCTTTCAGGAGAGGCTTGAGAGGGAATTTGATCAATCCATCATAATGACCGTCCCCACTGTTATGTACAGGATAGTGCTCAATAACGGCGAGACGGTCAATGTGGACAATCCTCTCTACTATCCCGATCCGGTTAACATAAAAGAGAGCCTTGAACCCTATATAAGGACGAGGATCTTGATCCCGGATAAGTACATGGGCGCGGTAATGGATCTGTGTCTTTCCCGAAGGGGAGTCAACTCCAGGTTCAGTTATCCGAGCCCCGGCCGGATCGAAATCCAGTTCGAAATGCCTCTGGCAGAAGTTATCTATGATTTCTACGACCGCTTGAAGAGCACCACCCAGGGTTATGGATCATTTGACTACGACATACTCGATTATCGTGAAAGCGAACTTGTCAAACTGGATATTCTTGTGAACGGAGAGAGGGTGGATGCCTTAAGCCAGATAGCCCACAAGGACAGGGCCAGGGAAAGGGCCGTTCATGTCTGTGACAGATTGAAAGACGAGATACCGAGGCATCTTTTCAAGATCCCCATCCAGGGGGCAATAGGGGGCACGATAATCGCCCGCTCAACCATCTCGCCCTTCAGAAAGGACGTCACTGCCAAGTGCTACGGAGGCGACATCACGCGGAAGAGGAAGCTCCTTGAGAAGCAGAAAAAGGGCAAGAAGAAAATGAAGATTATAGGCTCCGTCGCCATCCCCCAGAGCGCCTTTGTTGCGATATTCAAGACTGATGAAAAGGAAAAATAGCGGCCCTGCAGGGCTTTATCTGCATGTCCCCTTCTGCCGCAGCAAGTGTCCGTATTGCGCATTTTATTCCATCGCCTCCTCATCCCTGATCCCGCGCTGGATAAGGGCCCTGAAAAGGGAGTGTGAGATATCTTCCGGTTTGCCAAAGGAAAGCCTCTTTTCTTTTGACTCCCTGCATTTCGGGGGCGGCACCCCGTCTTTGCTTGAGTGCCCTGATCTTGCGGGGATCATGGAATGCGTCAGATCCTGTTTTGTCCTCTCCGGAAATTGCGAGATCGCCATGGAGGCTAACCCGCTGGACCTTAAGGATGGAAAGGCCCACTTCCTCAAGGAGATGGGGTTTACGAGGATGGTGGTGGGGGCCCAATCCTTTGACGACAAGGCCCTGTCTTTTCTCGGAAGGAACCACAGCCCCGCAGACGCGACGGGCGCTGTGGCGGCCCTGAGGAGGGCGGGATTTGAAAATGTCGGGCTTGACCTCATATACGGATTGGAGGGGCAGTCCCTTGATTCATGGATAGCTGATCTTGAGGCCGCGGTCGCCCTTTCGCCTGAGCATATCTCCTGCTACTGCCTGAGTATTGAGGAAGGCACCGTCTTCAGGCGCATGGCCGATCACGGCAGGCTCTCGACTTCAAGCCCGGAGGCGGAAAGGGAACTCTTCATTGAAGCATCACGATTTCTAAGGGAAAGAGGCTATATCCATTATGAGGTCTCAAACTTTGCAAAAACTCTGAGGCATGTGTCCCGCCACAATCTCAAGTACTGGAGGCGGGAGCCCTACCTTGGCCTCGGCCCCTCGGCGCATTCCTTTTACGGAGAAAAAAGATACTGGAATAAGAGACCCTTAAAGGGATATTGCGAGACCCTTGAAGGGGGCGCTCTTCCCATGGAAGGAAGCGAGGATTTGACAGAAGAGCAGGCCGTGCTGGAGCGCATCGCCATGGGACTTCGCATAAGGGAAGGATTTCGCCTTGACGAAGAGACAGCCCCCTGGATAGAGCACAGGGGCCTTGAAAGGATGGAGGCCGGAGGCTTGATCTCCGTTAAGGGGGACATGGTTGCGCCTACCATCGAAGGATTCCTGGTTGCCGACAGGCTTCCTCTGGAGATCATGCACTGATCTGAAACGGGCCAAGATATGCCGGAGGGCGGGAAACGAGGGATCAGATAAAATGATGTTGCCGATAAAGGAAAGGAGTTGATCCTATGACGGATAAACAAAAAAGCGAAAAGAACCTTGCCTATGCATTTGCGGCGGAGTCAAAGGCCTCGGCCAGAAACCTTGCCTTTGCCCTCAAGGCCGAAAGCGAAGGCTACAAACAGATAGCGAGGCTGTTCCTGGCGGTATCAGATGCGGAATCGGTCCACGCCCAAAGGTACCTGAGACTTATGAGGGGAAAGATCGGGAGCACGGAAGAAAACCTTGAAACCGCTTTTCATAACGAGATAAGGGCCAATGTAGAGGAATATCCCCGTCTCATAAAGGATGCCCTGGAGGAGGGGTTTGATCCGGCGGAAAAGGCCTTTTCCCAGTCCCGGGATGTGGAGGCGCGCCACGCTGATCTCTATAAGAAGGCCATGGGGCACATGCTGGAAGAAAGAGAGACGGATTATTATGTCTGCCAGGTCTGCGGTTATGTGAGCGAAGGGGAAGCCCCTGACAACTGCCCCATCTGCGGCGCGGTCAAGGGCAAGTTCAAGAAGATCGAATAATGGATCAGCGCTCAAAGCCTGGGGGAGGGCCTGCCGGTTTTTCAAAGGCGTGGTCTTCGGCGGCTGCCTTTGCGCTGAAGACAAGCCCCAGCCTTTCGGCTTCCTTCCTGTAGGATCCCTTTGAAAGGCGAAGTTCCCCGGCCCCCTCCACCACAATGGCCGCGTCCCCTGTAACTGGGCATTTGTTTTCACAGTAGCCGCAGCCGTTGCACCTTTTTTCATCAATGACAGGGACCGTGACCGGGTGATCCGGCAGGAGACGGGAGCTTATGGCGTTGTACGGGCATATCTCGTCGCAGATAAGACATTTTTTGTCCTGCTCCCAGGCGATGCACCTGCTCTTTATTATGCGTGCGGTTCCTATCTTTGCGAAGAGCTTTTCATCAAGATCAAGGGGTCTTATGGCGCCGGTGGGGCATACCCTTCCGCAGAGGTTGCAGGCCTGCTCGCATCCGCCGAGTCGCGGAAGGACTGCCGGCGAAAAAAGTCCTGATATGCCGGCTTCAAACCATAAAGGCTGGAGGGTATTGGTGGGACAGGATTTCGCGCAAAGGGCGCAGCGGACGCATCTTGCCTGGAAATCCGTTTCCGGTAGCGCTCCCGGGGGTCTTATAAGGTTTGAGGGCTTAAGAGGTCTTGGCTCCTCTTCCCCGTGTATGTGTTTCAGGCCCGTAAGGGTTATTGCGGCGGTTGCCATCCCGGCCGCCCCTGCCTTGATGACCTTTCTCCTGGTGATATCTATCGCCTTCCTGTCCCGAACGCCTCTTCTGATTCTAAAAGAGACGGCCTTTTCGGGGCAGATCTTTTCACATTTAAGGCATGTTATGCATTCCATGTGAGCGACGCCGCGAAAGTCTTCTGATATGGCGCCGGTGGGGCAATTTCTCACACACCTTCCGCAGCCGGTGCAGGCATCCGAAACGCTCCTTCTGAAAAGGGGCCTCAGGGAAAAGAGCGCGATCAACGCCCCTGCGGGGCAAAGGTTTTTGCACCAGAATCGGGGAGCTATAAGCCCCAGGGCAAGGATCGCCAGGAAAAAGGATGCGGTAAAAAAGTTGGTGTTGAAACGCGGAGCCTGAACACCTGCCAAGGCTATATGATCAAGACCGACGGCTGCAAAAAGGGGTCTGAGCACTTCAAGGACACTGCCCTCAAGGAACAAAAGAACAGGGTGGACCACCAGGCTGAAGAACCTTACGGCAAGGGAAAGGGGAGAGAAAAAGTATATCCAGGAGATTCCGAAAGCTGCCGATCCGGCCAGCCCTGCCAGGATAAGATATTTATAATGCCTTAAGGCCCGTGTCTTCTCAAGGCTGTTTTCCCTCTTTTTTGAAAGGATGCTGTCTGAGAAATCTATGCAGGCGCCCAGAGGACAGATGTAACCGCAGAAGATCCTCCCCAGAAAAAGCGCGGCAAGTAACACAAGCCCTGCCAGGGCCGCTTTGGGGATTAAGGCCCTGGCCGCAGCCATTGAGCCAAGGGAAAGCAGTGGGTCCAGCCGCAGGAGGGCATCTGGTTCCAGAAACTCCGGCACCGGATACGAGGACAGGAGTAACAGGGCAAGGAAAAAGGCGAAAAAGAGAATCTGGATGAGGCGCTGAAGGCGCATCAGCCCTGCACTTCCTTAACCTTTAAGGATGCGATATCCATGTTTCCGAGACCCCTTTCATGAGCCAGCCTTATATGCTTTACCTGAGCCGCCTTGAACCTCTTTCCGTACCATGTTCCGATCTCAACGGCCATGGCGTCTGCCGCTACAAAATCCGGCGACGCTATCACCCTGTCCATGGTGATTACCTTGCCCGGCCCTCCCGGGCCGCCGTCCGAGAGGATGCGGGTTGCGTCAATTATGGTAAGACCGGGCGTCAAGACCGTGCAAAGATCCACTATGGCCGTATCAAGGTCCAAATCCATGTGAAAGGTCCGTCGGTTATAGACAAGGCCCATCATTCCCTTCATGGAAAGACTCACTCCGGTTGCGCTGTGGGATTTTGCAACCGGCGCTGCTATCAGAAGATCCGCCTCCAATACCTGTCTCATTATCATGGTGGTTGTGAGAGCCTTGGCGCCTTTAATCTCCACTTCCTTGAATGCGCTTTTATCCTTTACTCCGAAGGCCTCGGCCCCCTCGTATGCGTTGCAGGCATTCTTAATGCCGGACTTTTCGAGGCACATCTCTATGTTTCTCAAGGGGTTGTCAAGTACCAAGACCGATGCCGCACCGGCCTTGAGGCAAAGGCCGGCGATCTCTGCCACCACATCGGGGTGCGTGGTAGTAGCCCACTCGGGCGGATTGGCAAAGCTCATGTTGGGTTTTATAACCACCTTTGCTCCCGGCTTTACGAATCGGCTCATTCCTCCCAAGGCCTCAACTGCGGCATTGACTGCGTTGCGGGCATTGCCTCTTGCTACGACGAGGTCTGAAACCTTTTCGCCGGCAGACGGGGCGGATGCCGCGGGAGGCGTGAGTCCCGTTATAACGGGTATGGCGCCGATGCAGGCACCCAGTGCGGCGCATCGGGCCGACTTGACCATAAACTCTCTTCTATCCATGTCCTTTTTTCCCATGTTCAACTCCTGCAGGCCCTGATTGGAGGCCTCGCGGAACCTTTTCAGGCACCGGGGCTCCTTGCTTGGTTATCTATCAAACGTTCATGACAGCAATATTTTGTCACCCCCGGGCATGAAAATCCCCTTTCCCACAGATGAAAGAGCAGACCTCCTTTACTGCCCCCTGCCCCCTAGCCCCTGACTTAGTGAGGGTATTTTCAAGGTAAAAATATGACCTCGAAAGAGTTACGCAACCATGGTTGCTTTTTTCAGGGGAGTCTGAAGCGGTCCCTCAGCCTTGCCGAAAGCTCCTTAATCATCAGGAATGCCTTCTCCACGGTCTTTTCCCTGTCCGGATTCACCAGACAGCATGTGGCAGGGGATAAGAGGCTTCTTGCAAGAAGGAAATCCCTGTCAATTCCCTTTTTGCCCAGCGCAGTCCAGATCTCCAAAAGCCTTGCTTCGATGGATTCTATGGTCTCCTTTTCAAAGGGTTCAAAGTTAGTCGGGGCTATGCCCCATACAAGGCTTGCGCCCCGGTCAAGAAACCTCTTTATGGAGGATGCATATCCCGTGAAGATCTCTCCGTTTGTGTATACGTCCAAGGAAAGGATATCGAGATCAAGACTCAGGAGGAAATCCCAGTCCGGGTTTCCGCAGAGGTGAACGCCCCTGGGCCTGTCGGTCATGGCAAAAAAGCTCTCCATATCCATGTGTGCAGCTACATTGTTATAGCCCGCCATGGCGCTGAAGAGAAACTGAAGACCGGGCTCATCCACGAACATGAAGGCGTTGGGGTTTTTCTCCTTGAGCCGGGAGAGCTGCACATTGATGCGTCTGGCCATGAATTCCAGCATGAAGGGCCTTATCGTGTCGTCAAAAAGTATGGGCCTGTCGTCCTGGTCCTGGACGTTGAGGCCGAAGCTGATAGGACCTTCAAGCTGCCCCCTTATGGCTGGTCTTTTCTTTAGATCCATCTCAAGGAAGCGGTGATAGACGACGGAGTAGGTCGGGGAGATGTCAAAATAGGAGGGATCTTCCATGTTGGCCATGGCCTCTTCAAGCTCCATGGCGAACTTCTCCATGGAGAATCGAAGGGTCCGCTTCTCCATGTCCAGCACTATCCCGGGGAAATGCTCTGATGCCTGGACATACATGTCTTCATAATAGCTGTAGTGGGGCAACTGAGGCCAGAAGGGGATGTCGAGTGAAAGGGCGGTTTCAAGTGCTCTTTTTACATCGGTGTGGGGCATGACCGCCATTGCGGTTGTTAGAAGATTTCCAGGTATAGGCATATCATTTCTCCCGGAGTTATGGGCTCAGGTTTTTCCTTTGCCGCCCCGATTGTGACCTCTTACGAGTTAATCAAAAAAGGCTTCTTTACAATCCTTTCCTACTCCTGTATGCATTTTACCTGAATATAACGGCCCGGAAGGTATGGTGTCAATACAATGGCCCGGGACTAAAGGAGATCATAAAGGGAAATGGAATCAAAGGAAAGGGCGGTTCTTGACAGGATCTTTGAACCGGCCGCTGTGGCGATATTCGGCGGGGTACATGAGCCGGGCAAATTCGGCCACATGATGATTCAGAGCCTGATCCAATACGGTTACAAGGGAAGCCTCTATCCCGTGTCGCCCGCCGGCGGAGAGGTCTTCGGCCTCAGGGTGATGAAAAGCCTAAAAGATGTGGAAGGAAAGGTTGATCTAGCCTGTATCTGTGTGCCGGCCAGGCAGGTGCCTGGCGTGCTAAGGGACTGTCTTTCAAAGGGGGTACCCGGCGCCGAGATCCTTTCATCCGGCTTTTCCGAGACAGGGGATGCCGAGGCGATCGCGCTTCAGGAAGAGGTGGCGCGACTCTCAAAACGTGGCATAAGGATCGTGGGCCCCAACTGCTTCGGCATCCACTGTCCAAGGGGTGGTCTTACCCTGTTGCCGGGCTTTGATTTCGCAAAGAGCCCGGGCCCGGTCGCGCTTATATCTCAGAGCGGCGGGGTGGCTACTGACTTCTGCCATGAGGCAAGGACCGCGGGGCTTTCCTTGAGCAAGGTCGTCTCCTACGGTAACGGTTGTGACCTGGAGGCCGTATCGCTTCTGGACTATCTCTCGGGAGATCCCGAAACCCGATACGTGGGGGCCTACCTGGAGGGGGTGAGGGACGGGAGGGGGTTGAAGGAGGTGCTCAGGGAGCTGGCATCCAGAAAGCCGGTCGTGATCTGGAAGGGAGGCCTTACGCATGCAGGGGCGGTGGCGGTCAGGAGCCATACGGGCTCCCTGGCAGGAGAGGAACTGATCTGGAGGGGCCTCCTTTCCCAGACAGGCGCGATGCAGGTAGAGGGCATGGAGGAGCTTACGGATGTAATGACGGCAATGGTGCACCTCAAAGGCCCGGGCAAAAGAATTGCGCTTTTGGGGGGAGGAGGGGCTATAGGGGTATTTTGCTCCGATCTCGCTTACAGATACGATCTGGAGCTCCCTGTTTTCTCAGATAAGACCCGCGCGTCGCTCAGAAGATGGTTTCCCACCCCGGGAAACAGCGTCAGAAACCCTGTTGATACAGGGACCCCGGTCATACCGCCCGAGATTATTTCCGGTATTGTAGAGGAAATCCTACTGGGGGAGCCGGTTGATGTCCTTGTAGTTGTCTTTCTGCTCCATCCCCTTGCCGTTGTCAGGCCGGCCTTCATGAAAATGGATGGCCTTGCCGCTTTCGGCCTGCATGAGATGGTCGCTCCGCTTCTTGACAGGGCCGATGATCTGAGGAGGAGAAGCGGAAAGGATCTGGTGGTGGTCATGGAAAACAGGGCCGTGCTCCCCTCGGATCTTGAGGTGGAGAAGGGCTACAGGGAGCTAAAGGGCCTCTTTCTGGCCAGTGGGGTGCCCGTCTATCCGTCCGTTGTGAGGGCCATGAGGGCTATCGGCAAGGCCGGGAGCAGGACCCGCCCTGAACGATCTTACAAGGATAAAGCTTGCGCTTCCAGGAGTTGAGGATAGCTCCTGGGAGGTGGTTTGATAAGGGGGCGAAGGTAAAGCGCCTCCCCATTAGAGAATATTTTTTCGCGCCTATCAGCCCGTTGAAAAAAACGGCTGTTGACAGGGTGAGGAAAAATGTCCGGATGTAAGGGAGTTCGGTGCTGGATCGCTCCAAGATAGAAGATCTGCCGCGATGTCACATGCTGTGGACGGTCTTGAGACCGGCTGATTTCAGTCAAAGGAATATGGATGGCATTAAGCGCTTATGTCTGCGGTTGAATCCTCTAATCATGACCTCGGTCAGAGAAATATAAGGATATATCTTTTCCTGACGGCGGCCCTTGCAGCCGCTGTCCGATGCTATATCTGGTACATGAGCCCGGCAGTCAATCCCGACGGTGTGCTCTATATCCATCAGGCGAGGAGTTTTTTTGAAGGACGCTGGGGGGATATCACAAACTGCGGCCTCAGCTTTTTCTCCATATATCCCGTTTTGATAGCCCTGGTCTATCCGGTTGTGCAGGACTGGGTTTTTTCAGCAAGGATCATTTCCATCCTTTTTGGCACTCTGACGGTCTTTCCTGTTTATCTTGCGGCAAGAAGACGGACTGGGAAAAGGGCGGCAATCCTGGCCGCGGTGATTTTTGCCGTCCTTCCAGGGGCTGCCGGCGCGGCAGGCCAAGTGGTGAGAGACCTGGTATGCTGGTTTTTTATCTCCTGGGGGATAGTGTTTTTTCTCTATCAGGAAGGAAAAGAAAAATTCGCTGGCTTGCTTTTTTTTAGCTGCGTCTCATTTCTGCTTGCCTCATGGGCAAGGGTTGAATCCCTCGTGTTTATCCCGGCTTCGCTTCTGTATCTGGGCCTTTTTGGCGGAAAGAGAAGGGCGGTGAGGACCCTCTTTTTTTTATTGCCCATAGCGGGTACCGCCGCTATAGGGATCATCACGCTTAAAGTGGCCGGCATAGACGTGGCGCAGGCATTCAGGCTCAGGGAGGTTGGCGAAAAGATAATGGGACCTTTGGGGGCGTATATTTCGTTGCGCCAAGACCTCAGAGGTCTTTCCACAGGGCTTGAAGGGGAGCTTCTCAAGGGTTTCATCTCCCACGCAAGGCACAGCGTATGGTTTTTGGGGATATTTACCCTCTTTAATTCAGTTCTGAGGGCGCTTTTATACCTCTACGCGATATTTCTTGCCCTCGGTCTCTGGAAGATCGGGGCCTCGCCGCCAAAGCTGAGAGAGCATCTTTATAGTATCATCTTGTCTTTCTGTGCTCTGCTTCTTCTCTATGTTCATCTGATTCATGTCTGGGTTATGGATACAAGGTTTGTTATGATATTTGTTATTGCCGCCTTTCCCGTCATGGCATCAGGCATGGAGGCATTTGAGGATGCCATTTCCAGGAAGATGGCCCTCACAGCAAGAAGGAGCTATATTTTTTTGCTTGCCGGGGTTTTGTTGCTGGGGATATGGAACGACGCAGGTTTCAGCGAGAGGGATAAAGTTGTGTTCAAGGAGATAGGGGAAAGGATCGCCGGGGATTCTCCTTCCGGGTCTCAAAAAGTGGTGGCCGCATCGCCGGCCTGTATGAGGTGGGTTTCCTTTTATGCGAATATCAGGGCTCACGATCCACCTTGCCCCCAGCCCGGCTGGGACCTGACGGGGATAGCGGACAGGGATTATGCCTCCTTTGTCGGAAACCTGAAGGCCCTTGGTGCGTCATATCTTTTGTGGGATGAACTGCACTGGCCACGGAAGGACTTTGACCTGCTGAGAGAGATGGATCCAAACGATTTCAAAGAGATGGGCATGTGGACTCATCCTTCCACGGGAAAAATGGTCCTTTTTAAGTGCCTTTTTTGAAAGAAATTGAATAACTACTCGGGGTTCAGGGGCCAGGGTTCAGGGGCCAGGGTTCAGGGACCAGGGTTCAGGGACCAGGGTTCAGTACCCTTAACAGTTACTGCTTAACTTTAGTCAACTTGTTCTATTCGATATATTTCGAGGAATCTGCTTTAGATGCTCTCTGTCGCCATCATAACCAGAAATGAAGCACTCAACATCGAGGACTGCATAAAGAGCGTCGCCTGGGCTTCGGATGTGGTTGTCCTCGATCAATTCAGCACGGACGGGACAGCCGAGATGGCTTCAGCCTTGGGCGCCAGGGTTTTTCAGGAGGAGTGGAAGGGTTTTGCAGGCCAGAAGATGAGCGCCCTCGAAAAGACTAATGGAGAATGGACATTGAGCCTTGATGCAGACGAAAGGGTATCTGCTCCACTTCAAATGGAGATTGGGGAGAAGATAAGCGAAAAGTCCGACATAAACGGCTATTTTGTCCCGAGGCGCAACTATTTCGCCGGAAGCTTGATCCGCCACGGGGGATGGTATCCGGACTATTGTCTTCGTCTCTTCAGGAAGGGCCTGGGCCGCTTTGAAGAAAGGGCCGTGCATGAAAGTGTGACGGTTCCCGGCCCGCTGGGATACCTCAAGAATCCCATCGAGCACTATACCTATAGATCAGTAGGCGATTTCTTGGTGAGAATGGAAAAATACAGCAGGCTTGCCGCCCTGGAGATATCGGGAAAAAGACGTCTGTGGCCCTTTTCAGCCCTTCTTTTTCGCCCGCCGTTCACGTTTTTAAGCATGTACGTATTGCGCGGTGGGTTTCTCGACGGCAGAAAAGGACTTTTTCTTGCTATATCCTATTCCTATTATACCTTCCTGAAATACTACCGCTCCTGTGAAGGAGACCTTGGCGCCCCTGGGGGAGAGAAAGGCTCCATGAGGCCCCATTCCTTGTAAAGTCCTTCTATGCGGGCGAGCATCGCCTCTATGTCATGGTTGTTCCTGACCCACAGATTCTGCTCCCTTCTCTCAGAGTCGGATACCTTTATGAAATCTCCGGCGCTACCCAGGGCCTCGCGCGCGGCTTCCACGTCCCCGTATTCAACAAATCTCAAACGCTCATATCCTTCCAGGGTCTCAACAACTGAGGCCGTTGGGCAGGCAACCACTGGAATGGCCGTGCTTCTCGCCTGAAGCACTGACTGGGGGATTCCCTCATTGGCGTAGGAGGTGAAAAAGAAAATATCAAGGGCACAGAAATACCTTTCTATGTCCTCGTGGTGCCCGGCAAATATTAGACGTTCACTTAATCCCATATCCTTTGCCTTTTTCTCGAGTCTTTCCTTTTGAGGGCCGTCTCCTACGAGAATGAATCTATAAGGGCTTCCGAGCACGGCCGCTGTCTCGATGAAGAAATCCAGCCCCTTCCAGCTTCTAAGGACGCAAATATTTCCCACCAGGATATCGCTATCTGATATGCCGTGTCTTTCCCTTGTCTCATTTCTCAGCGATTGTGAAAACCTGAAGCGGCTTGAATCAATCCCGGTCGAAACCGGAAATATCCTCTTCGCGTCCAGCCCTCTGCTTACAAGATTGTCCTTTATTGCCCGGCTTGTCGTGAGGATGAAATGGGGAAAGACCTTATAGCTGAAGGTTGACCCGATTGGAGTGCTGACGTGCCTTGTCCTTATTATCAGTGGAACACCAAGGAGCCGTGCCGCAAACCCTGCCATCCAGCTATCGTCTGAAGAGTGGGTATTGATAATATCAGGCTTTAGTCGGCTTATGAGGGAAAAGAGCCTCACCCAGGAAGGGATGTGCCCCTTGTTCTTAAATCTCACGGGATAAACCGGGAAACCCTCTTCGCGGGCCCTGGCGTAAATGCGGCTTGGTTCGGGGGCAATGAGTGCGGTATCAAATCCGGCCCGTCTCATCCCCGTTAGTTCGGCCATGATCCGGATCTCCTGGCCTCCCCATCCAATGGAACTTTCCGTATGGACAATCAGAGGATTTCTTTTATTACTGCGTGTTGTCATATCCGGCCTTTCTCCTTATGACCGTCGCGATTATAGCCTCAAGCCGGGTGACATATTCGTCAAAAGTGTTTTCCATCATGGCTTTTCTTGCCGAATCACCCATATTTTTCCTCAGCCCTGCCTTTTCTGAAACCAAAAGGATCCTATCAATCCAGACATCCTCTATTTGCTTCGCGTCCCCTGAGACAGGAAGGATAAAACCGGATTTTACTTCTTCCACCAGTTCATCAGCTCCGCATACGTTGCTCACAATGACCGGAAGCCCGCTGGCCATGGATTCAAAAACCACGTTGGCGCAGGAGTCAAAAAAGGTGGGATGCACCAGACAGTCACAGGCCCGGTAGCATAAAGGCATTTCGAATATCTCTCCCGCGTAGATGCAGTTGGCGGGCATCCGCCGGGGCCTGTGCTTTCCCACTATTACTAGCCGTGTCCTTTCCGAGAACTTCGCGATCTTTTCAAACACATCTCTTAAGAGTGATAAGTTTTTCAGAACCAGGTTGTGTGCCACAAAAAGAAAGGCCACATCCGATGGGCCAAGTCCCCAGGATTCCCTGAGCGCTTCCGCCTCCGATGCTCCCCGGGCCGGACGGAAAAGGGATGTATCAACGCCGTTGTGGAGAACAAAAACTCTTTCTGGCGGAGCTCCGGTCCCTGTTATCTGGGAAGCGGAAAAACGGGAGTTTGCGACAAAAAAGGCCCCCCGGCGCATTATCATCTCAGTTTGTTTGCAAATGATTCTTTTGTTTTTTGCGGATCTGTTTCTCAGCCGCTTGTACCAGCGGAGCGGACCCCGGTAGGCATTGAGGGAGTGCTCCAGGAAAAAACTGTGGACTCCTCCTCCGATTCTATGCATATCCGCCGGATGGTTGAAGCCCCAGTCAATGGAAAGATCAGGTCTTACACTCTTGACTACTTCGTCAACGGCTGAGATGGGCTTGAAAACGGCAATCCCCGGGATTGATTCCCCTCGGCCTGTTACCACGCGAATCTGATGGCCGCGCTCTGCCAACTTCTTGCAGAGGCGAAAGGCGAAATTTTCCGACCCGCCGCGGGCAAGCTCAAATATGGGAGTGGTTAAGACGATCTTCAATCCGGCGGCCTTTCATATCCGCTATTCTGTAAAAGAGCCTTTCGTATTCATCCGCGGTCCTCTCCCACGTGTGCTGCTCTGCGGTAATCCTGGCCATCTTCCCCACTGCTTCTCTCTTGTCTGGATCACCCAGGGCGATAAGCATCTCCTTTAACTCTTCTCTGTTTTTGAAGACGAATCCGTTTAGGGAGTTTTCGATGAGCATTGAAGCCCCGGCCCTCGCACTCACTACAACGGGTCTGGCACAGGCCATGGCTTCAAGCACACTCATGCCGAAGGCATCCGACCTGCTCGGAAGCGCTACGATATCAGAGGCAGCGATATAGGGCCTCACATCGTCGCAAAGACCAACAAAATGCACGCGGTCTTTTAAGTTCAAATGGTTCAGCAACCTGTTATAGTGGCCCAGATGGTCTCCCTTCCCCACTACTATGAGTCTGAGCGGAGGCGATATGGCGGGGATGAGGTCATCCAGCCCCTTGCGTTTGAATTCCGAGCCAATGAAGACTACCGCGATGTCTGTTTCCGGGATGCCGATTCTATCTCTCATCTGCCTTCGATAACCCGGCTCCATTGGACGGAAATAGTCGGCGTCCACCCCAGGTGTAATCACCGTTGTTGATGCCTCTGCCCCATAATAAATTGATATATCGTCCTTTATGAGTTTAGAAACCGCAACAAAGCCTGGACTTTGCATCTGTCTTTTCTCCAGCCAGAGGTAAAGCAGACTCCTTGGGCTGAGATAAAGACGCGGGATCTTCTTGAAGGGGGAGAGGCTGCTCTGGGAGCCTTTGTATGAGAAGCAATGGATGGTGAGAAGGTCCTGCCTGAATCCCCTTTCGTTGGAATGGATAGCATCATAGGCCTTGCCGGAAACAGCCTTTGCCGTGTCAACGGCAAAGGCAATGGAACTGAGGACGCTTGAAAATCTCCATCTATCCGGGATTGTGCGGACATTTAAACCATGGCAGAGCCCCTTGTCGGCAAATCTGCAGTAGAGGTCTATTTCATGCCCTCTTCTTGCCAGGCGTCTTGTCAGCTCTACAGCGTGCTTTTCGGCTCCGCCCGTCTCAACAAATTTTTTTACTATAACAGCTAATTTAAGCATTGAAGAATATAAATAATAAGAATGTAAGAAAGGATTTTATTGTTTTTCACAATAATTGGTTAAACCAGTGCTGTCAATATGATGATCAAGCCAAGGACTGAACCTGCCGATTAAAACATTTAAAGCAATAATAATCACAAATGATATAAAATGATAATCATAACTCAATCTTAAGAAGAGGAACAGTGAGTGTTCTTGAAAATTACAATTGAATCGCATAAAGTCAGACAAACGTATCCGGGCAAAGGAATGGCGAGTTCTCTGGGCCTTTACCGTGAAAACACACACCCGACCCTCACCCGCAATGGAGAGAGATCGGAGCGGCTTCAACCGCACTCTTCCCTCCCAGGCCGGGGGAGAGCACGGGGAAGGAGAATTTTCATGCGCGGGGGCGACAATATCTGCCTATCATAAACGTTTGGGATAGCTATGAAGCGTGTCAGCATTATGATCATAACCGGTCTGTCCGGATCGGGAAAGAGCACGGCACTTAAGGCCCTTGAAGATATAGGCTTTTTTTGCGCGGATAACATGCCTGTTCTTCTTCTTCCAAAGTTTCTGGAGCTCAGATCCGCGGGGGCCTCCGAGGTTCAGAGGCTTGCCGTGGGTATGGATTTGCGGGAGAGGGAATTTGCCTCCAAACATGCCGAGGTTTTTGCAAGGCTTAAGGAGGAGGGCTACAGAATAGAAGTGCTGTTCCTGGAGGCAGGGGATGACGCGTTACTGGCAAGATTCAGCCAGACCAGAAGGCATCACCCTCTCTCCCATAAGGCATCTCTCAGGGATAATATCAATGCGGAGAGGGAGTTGCTCAAAGAGGTGAGGGATGCGGCCGACAAGGTGATTGACACCACCTTCCTCACCGTACATCAACTGAGGGAGCTGATTATCCTCCATGGCCTCAAGGGTTCATTCGCGGGGAACATGAGGATCGGGATTATCTCCTTTGGATTCAAATACGGAGTTCCCCAGGAGACGGATCTCATGGCCGACGTAAGATTCATACCGAATCCCTACTTCGTTCCGGAACTCAAGAAACTAGACGGGAGGGATGAAAGGGTGCGGAGCTTCGTGCTCAAATGGGAGGAGACAGGTCAGTTTCTAAAGATGTATCTTTCCATGCTTGGCTTCCTGATTCCTCTTTATGAAAAGGAAGGAAAGTCCTATCTCACGATTTCAGTGGGCTGTACCGGCGGAAGGCACCGTTCGGTGGCAGTCTCCACCGAGATGCTCAGTTATCTGCAACAGAGCGGACGCGAGATATCTATCTTGCACAGAGATATTGATCTTGCCTAGAACGCAGGGCTTCGGTTGCAGTCGGCCCAGGCGCGATTTATTGGAGGAACCTCAAGATGAACCTTTTTGGAACTGACGGTATTAGAGGCATTGCAAACCATTATCCCATTACCCCCGAGATGGGCATCCAGCTTGGAAGGGCGGTAGTGACCTTTTGTATGCGGGAGGGCATCCCTCCACTGGTTGTGGTGGGAAGAGACACCAGGGGTTCAGGCGATATGCTGGCCCACGCGGTGCTTTCCGGGATCCTTTCCTCAGGAGGCAGGGCAAAGGACGTCAAGGTTCTGCCGACGCCGGCCGTGGCCCGTCTTGTAAGGGAACTTGAGGCAGGGGCAGGCATCGTCATTACAGCGTCTCACAACCCCTGGGATTACAACGGATTCAAGATCTTCGACCGAGAAGGGTACAAACTCTCTGAAGACAAGGAAGCTGATCTTGAAGAGCTTATGCTTTCATCTTCTCCTCCGGATGTGCCTGATGAGGCAATAGCCTATGGGAAGGTGGACGAGCTGGAGAGTGCCGACGAGCGCTACCTGACATTCTTGCAGGAGACCCTTCCCCCTGGACTGACCTTTGCAGATACAACCATGGTGCTGGATTGCGCCAACGGCGCCAGCTACAGGGTGGCTCCGGCGCTTTTTGAAAGAATGGGGGTGAGGCTGGAGGTAATCTGTTCGAAGCCTGACGGCAAGAACATAAACTCAGGTTGCGGCTCCGAGCATATATCTCAGCTCAGAAAGAAGGTTGTTGAGGTGAATGCCAGGCTGGGTCTTGCTTTTGACGGGGACGGCGACAGGGTGATCGCGGTTGACGAACAGGGAGAGGCGCTCTCAGGTGATCAGATCCTTGCCGTTTGCGCGAAACATCTCAAAGAGAAGGGTGAACTCTCCGGCAATCTGGTCGTGAGTACCGTCATGAGCAGCGCCGGTTTCAGGGCAGCCCTGCGTTCCATGGGCATAGCCCATGCTGAGACAAGCGTGGGGGATAGGAATGTGGCTCAGGCCATGCGCACGAGGGGCGCCGTCCTTGGAGGGGAGGAATCGGGCCACCTGATCTTCATGAATCATCATACAACCGGAGACGGTCTCCTCTCCGGACTCCAGCTCTTATCGGCCCTGGAGGAATCGGGAGCCACCCTCAGCGAACTTGCCGCCATAGTGCCGAAATTTCCAAAAAGACTCATAAACGTAAAGGTTCTCAGCAAGCCTGCCATAAGCACCATCCCCGCTTTGACTGCGGCGATAGGGGAAGTTGAAAGGCTTATTGGCGAAGGCGGAAGAGTCCTCGTTAGATACTCCGGGACGGAGCCTCTTTGCAGGGTTCTTGTGGAAGGGGAGGATGAAGAAACGGTTGAATCAGGGGCTATGAAGATTGCAGATGCGATCTCGGCCGTCCTGGGTCAGTCGAATTCCTCTGATTCATCCGCCGGATAAAAGAGGTTTCTGTCCAGTTCGCTCAAGCTTTCCGCGGGAAGCTGCATGAGCCTTTCTTCGGCTTCTCCTCTGAAAGTCCTTGCGGAATTTTCCATTTCAAGGAGGCGCTCTGTTACACCGCTATCCCTGAGCATGGCCTTTATCCTGCTGAAAAGCGATCCATTTCCATAGAGGAGGGTTCCTTCCTGGAGTATCTTGCAGGCGAGCATGCGGCTGAAATTATCAAACAGAAGCTGCTCTTTGACTCGTTCAATGCCCTTAACCACATAGTCTATCTCCTCCCTTATGTGGGGGGCTATCAGGAGCCTGTATTTTTCCCGATAAATCAGCTCGTCCACTCTTTTGAGAACATGCTCGGGAACGTCTTCATCGGCAACGATCACGAGGTCTATGTCCGATCCCCTGACAAGCCTCCCGGTACTCCTTTCGGGTCTTTGCACGTCGTGGGCCATGCAGTAAACGATATCGCCGGCAATGATAACACTGACTATCTTTTCGAGGGGAAATGATGGATCGGCTGCCGCCCCTATCACGCACATAAGCTCATAGGCCAACTCAAGCTTTTCCTTGCTCACCTTCTCTATATGCGAGGAAAGCGAAGCACATCTTCTTTCAATAGCCTCTCTTTGTTTCTCTGTCCCTATCACTGTGTAGGTTAGAAACTCTCTGAATATGGAAGGCGAGATCCTGGAAAGGTCTTCTAGGCGCCTGTCGAGTCTGAGGTACCGCCTTGCCACACTTGAAAGAATAATTTCGTGCGACTTTCTTGCTTCCCTCCAGACGGAGAAACCATCGGCCTTGGCCTCTTCAAGAAGCTCCGAGCCGGTCAGCGGCCCTTTCTTTTCGAGTATTTCAACTATTGATTCAGTCATTTAAAAATATCCCGCGTAAGCGATTACAGGCTGTTTCCCTCCGGTCTATCTCAAAAGGCTTTGAGAAAGCTCCTTAGCTTGTGATTGGATAAAATGCCGAGGAAAAGCCCTTCAAAAAAACGCAGTTGCGATCATCCCGTCAAGCGCGGCCTTTATCTCAATGGCCCCCTCCCGGGTTATCCTTGTCATGCCTGCCCCAAGCCTCAGGTAGTCAAGAAAAGGCCTCGAGAGATCAAGAAGATGAGTCCATGTTTGACGGCCGCTCTCTTCGTGCCCCAGTTCACTGATCCTGGCAAGGGCCTCGGCGGAGAATAGCTCTAACTCGTCCCTGGATTCGTCTTTTCTGAGAAATATTGTCCCCAGCCTCTGGACTATTGATGTCACTATATAGGAGTGCGCCTTCGGGTTGAGTGTGGATGCGAAAAATGGATATTGCTGAAAGAAGTTGTTCCAGCTCTTAAATGGGGCCTCATTATGGCGGGGAAGATGGCCTTCAGCCTCGTCCGTTTCATTTGCTACTGACTCCAAAAGGGGCGCGCCCCACATCAGCATTCTGAAGAGGGGATTGGCCTTTCTGGATGAATAGGTAAAGCTGTCCATCCCCTTTGCCGGCCCAAGACAGGCAATCCGCGTCCGGCATGAAAGGCCTTGAAATACCTTTGCCTCCTCGCAGGTCTCCCTTCTGCACTTATCTCCGAAGTCAACCCTGTGCCTCAGGTCAAACCCTCCATTCTGATAGGGGTGGAGAAGGCAGCCCAGGGTTCTGTAACTTTCGTCCAAATACCCGATAGCCCAGCAACTGAATCCGGTTATGGGTCTTAAGTCCTGCCGGTCGGGGTTAAATGTCCTTGTGTTTTCAAGAAGCATTCTGGAGATGATCCCTTTGTAATCAAGGTGGTCATAGCCTGCGGGCCTTATGGGTGGGCAGCATCCAAAGCAGCTTTTTTCTCCGTCGGGGAAACAAAGAGTGACGTCAGCTTCTGTCAATGGACGATTCCCCTCTTATTGGCATTCTGCTTTTCTCTCTGGCAAGCGCTCTTTTATCCGCCACCTGATCTGATTCATCCAGGATCTCCTGCCCGAGTATCTCTTCCAGGATGTCTTCAAGGGTAATTATTCCGGCAAAGCCGCCGTATTCATCCAGCACCACGAAGAGGTGCTGTCTCAGCTCCAGGAACTCCTTCAGCACGCGGTTGAGACGGGAGTTTTCAGCGACAAAATGGGCGG
>JBGSUA010000069.1:0-29914 GCA_041753575.1 Desulfatiglandaceae bacterium | reverse complement strand
TGGATAGAGGAAAATGAATCTGATGTATTTCTGGTTGATGACCTCATCTATTCAAAGGTCAGCCAGAATCCCGCCAGGTGGGTTCTTGCGGTAGCGGCCAACTCACCTGTCCAGTCGCCTGAAGATCTGGGGGGCAAAAAGATCTCAACCGAACTCGTCAATTTTACAAAAAAATACTTCAGGGATCGTAATATTGACGTGAAGGTGGAGTTTTCCTGGGGTGCGACCGAGGCAAAGGTCGTAGCGGGGCTCGCCGATGCCATAGTGGAAGTGACCGAGACGGGAAGCACCATAAGGGCGCACGGACTTCGTATACTGCGCGACCTCATGCAGACAAACACTCAGCTCATTGCCAATAAGGAGTCTTACAAAGACCCATGGAAAAGGGAAAAGATCGGGCAGATCATCCTCCTTCTAAAGGGGGCACTGAAGGCTGAAAACATGGTGGGGCTTAAGATGAACCTGCCTCAAGAGAAGATCGAGGAGATTATCGGGCTTCTGCCGAGCCTTAACGCTCCGACTGTTGCCGGACTCTATAACGCGAACTGGGTCTCCCTTGAGGCGGTTGTTGAAAAAAAGCAGGTCAGGGACCTTATACCCCGCCTTATTCAGGCAGGGGCGCAGGGCATCATAGAATACTCCCTCAACAAGGTGATATGATGCATCCCACAAGAAAGACATTAGATATTCCGCCCTTCATCGTAATGGACGTGCTGGAGAAGGCGCACCTCCTCGAGCAGGAAGGCTGTGACATAGTTCACCTTGAAATAGGAGAGCCTGATTTCCCGACTCCAGCCTGCGTCTGCGAAGCGGCCCACGACGCGATAAGGAGAGGGGAGACACATTATACCCACAGCCTGGGAATCCCTGAACTGAGAAGGGCAATATGCTCCCTCTATGCTGAAGAATATGGAGTTGAGATAAGGCCGGATCAGATCATTGTGACATCCGGCACCTCCCCCGCCCTTTTCATGATCTTCGCCGCCCTTCTTGAGGAAGGCGATGAGATAATAATGTCCGATCCGCATTATCCCTGTTATCCCAATTTCGCCAGATTTATTGGCGCAAATCCCGTGTTTGTGGAGATTGACGAAAAAGACGGCTACCAGATGGATGCCGATTCAATCAGGAGAAAGATAACCGATAGGACAAAGGCCGTAATCATAAATTCGCCTTCCAACCCCACAGGAACCCTTCTCTCCGCAGGGCGCATGGAGAAGATAGCGGCCCTTGGGATACCGGTGCTTTCAGATGAGATCTATCACGGACTCGTTTACGGAGAAAAGGCACACTCGGCGCTTGAGTTTACAGAGAAGGCATTTGTGCTTAATGGTTTTTCAAAGCGCTTCGCCATGACCGGATGGCGGCTTGGATACATAATAGCCCCTCAAGAATTTGTGCGCCCTCTTCAGAAGGTTCAGCAAAACTTTTTTATATCCGCAGGCAGTGTCTCCCAATGGGCAGGTCTTGCCGCTCTCACAACGGCAAGAAAAGACGCGGAGATGATGCGAATGACCTATGACCGACGGAGAAAGGTCCTCTTAGACGGTCTCAGGTCCATTGGTTTTTCTCTGCCTGTAGAACCTGCCGGGGCCTTCTATGTGCTGGTGGACGCGAGGCATCTTGCGAATGACTCTTACGCCCTTGCCTTTGAAATACTGGAGAAGGCACATGTGGGTGTAGCCCCCGGAATTGATTTCGGGCAGAATGCAGAGGGCCATCTTCGATTCAGCTATGCCAATTCAGTTGAGAGGATTGGGGAAGGAATCCGCAGGATCGCGGAATTCCTGAAGGTGAGATAGATGGACGCAAGTTTTATTTTGAGCGCCGTTAATGAAGGCCAATACCCTGCTCCATCAATGCCGGAGATAGCTTTTGCGGGCAGATCCAATGTAGGCAAGTCCTCTCTTATAAACACGCTTGTAAACCGAAGAAATCTCGCAAAGACAAGTTCACAGCCCGGAAGGACAAGGGTGATTAATTTCTTTGCCGTTGACGGCCGAATAGTTCTGGTGGACCTGCCGGGCTATGGCTTTGCCCGGGTTCCTCCCGCTGAAAAGGCCGCCTGGAGGGCCATGGTTGAAAACTATCTCAGGCTACGATTGAATCTGAAGGGAGTAGTCGTAATCCTGGACATAAGAAGGGATCTCTCCCAGATGGACATGGATCTTATGTCGTGGCTGGATCACTACGCTTTACCTCAGATACACGTCCTTACCAAGGCCGACAAGATCTCAAGGAATGAGGCAGCAAAAAGGCTGGAGGTCATCTCACGTCAATTGGCCTCCCACGGTATTCAGATCAAGCCGGCCCTTTTTTCCTCAAAGACACGCCTGGGGAAAGAAGAACTATGGCGGGCTATTCTCGATCTGGCAGACAGGCCCTCTATAAC
Organism: Desulfatiglandaceae bacterium; assembly: GCA_041753575.1. Lineage (GTDB taxonomy): Bacteria > Desulfobacterota > DSM-4660 > Desulfatiglandales > Desulfatiglandaceae > CG2-30-51-40. Next base: position 27,522 of record JBGSUA010000069.1, on the reverse strand, counting down.
TTGAAGCTCTCCAGTCCGTATGCCTTGATCTTTCGGTGCAGATTGCTTCTTTCTATACCTATCGCATCCGCGGTCTGAGAGATATTACCATTGAATTCCCTGAGCTTCTGTTCGATATAGCTCTTTTCAAATGAGGCCCTTGCCTCCTTGAGGTTTCCAGCAAAGACCGCATCCATAAGACCTGACTTGACACCTGCTTCCCTGTTATAGGGCTGAGGGAGGTCTTCGGGTCTTACCACGGGGCCGGGAACCATTATCATGAGCCTTTCAACAAGATTCCTGAGCTCTCTTACATTGCCGGGCCATTCGTAGCCCTTCATGGTCTTGAGGGTCTCCTCTTCAAACTCCTTGGGCTGAACATTGGCATCCAGCGCACATTCCCTTACGAATTCACCCACCAGCTCAGGGACATCATCCAGTCTCTCCCTCAGAGGAGGAACGCGCATGGGAATCACATTCAAGCGAAAATAAAGATCCTCGCGAAAGGCACCCTTGGCCCTTTCGTCTTCCAGGTTCTTGTTGGTTGCCGCGAGCACCCTTACATCCACCTTTATGGTTCTTGTGCCTCCTACCCTCTCGAATTTCTGTTCCTGAAGTATACGTAAGGTTTTAGACTGCGCCTTGAGGCTCATGTCCCCTATCTCATCAAGGAAGATCGTGCCTTCGTGCGCTAGATCGAATTTGCCTTTTTTCATCGTGGTGGCGCCGGTAAAGGCTCCCTTCTCATGGCCGAAGAGCTCGCTCTCTATAAGATCATCCGGTATGGCCGCGCAATTAACCTCCACAAGAGGCTTGCCGCCCCGCTTGCTTTGACGGTGGATGTTGTGGGCCACGATCTCCTTGCCTGTGCCGTTTTCACCCATTATCAGGACCCAGGCGTTTGTGGGGGCAACCACCCTTATCTGCTCCTTGAGTTCCAGGATCGCCTCACTCCTGCCTGTTATATTGTACTTGGACTCATCCCTTTTCCGCAGGATCCCTATCTCCTGCTCAAGCCTTGCATGTTCAAGTGCCTTGTTCACAGAAAGGAGCAATTTGTCCAAGGAAAGGGGCTTTTCAACAAAATCATAGGCACCTTCCTTCGTCGCCTTGACCGCGGTTTCAATGGTCCCATGCCCGGACATCATTATTACCTGTAGATAAGGATAGGCCTCCCTGATCCTGCGCAGGGTCTCTATCCCATCCATATCCGGCATCCAAATATCCAGAAGAACGAGGTCAGGGATTGCTCCCTCTATCCTGACAAGGGCTTCTCCGCCACCTGCGGCCGTCACCACATCATAACCCTCGTCACAGAATATCCCCTTCAGGGATTCAATAATATCCTCTTCGTCATCCACTACCAGAATGGTTCCTGCCATATCAAACACCTTGGCCGTCAGCAATAACCTCTCGTCAGGCACGGCAGCCTGATCAAATGCGTCTATCGGGCACCCATCATCTTCAAGGCAATCTCCGCGGTACGGTGGGATGCGCCTACATTCCCCAATCTTTCCCTTACCTTCGCAAGCCTCTCCATTGTCCGCCCTCTGAGATCATCATCCTCCAGCAGTTTAACAATTTCATCCGCCATGTTGAAGGCCGTAGCTTCCCTCTGTATAAGCTCACGAGCAACCTCCTCCCCTGCTACAAGATTCACAAGCCCTATGAAGGGCACATCAATGACCATCCGCCCGACAACATAGGAGAACGCCGAAACACGATAAACGATCACCATGGGCACTCCCATTATAGCGGTATCGAGCGTGGCCGTACCCGAAGCTACTATGACCGCATGGCATCTCTTAAGGGCCTGATAAATGCCTGAGCTCACGACCTCCACCCTTATGGATGCCTTTTTGAAATAGGAATCAACCAATCCGGCAGGGAGGGAATCCGCTTCGGGAAGAACAAAGGAGATGTCCTTATAGCGGCGCGAAAGGATCTCCCCCGCCTTGATCATCTCCGGCAAGAGTCTTCTTACCTCGTCTGTGCGGCTGCCGGGCAGAAGCCCTATTACTGGCTTGAGAACCCTCATGTCCTCTACAGCCTCGAAGCTGGGAAAAGGTCCCGCGTCCATCAGGGGATGGCCGACATATCTAACCTCTATGCCGGCCTTTTTGTAAAACTCTTCTTCAAAGGGAAGGATCACGGCCATCACCGAGACCCTCCTGGCGAGCTTTCTTACCCTGCCCTTGCGCCAGGCCCAGATCTGAGGGCTTATGTAGTATAGGACCGGTATCCCAAGTCTGCGCGCATATCCTGAAAGGTGGATGTTAAAATCCGGATAGTCTATCAGGATAAGTAAGTCAGGACGTCTCTTTTTGAGATCGGCCTTAAGCTTATTCATGGCTCTTCTTAAGGTCGGGATCTTGGCTAAGACCTCCGTCAGTCCCACTACAGCAACATCAGAGGAGGAAATAAGTATCTCGACTCCTTCCCTCGCCATGGATGCTCCCCCCATCCCTCTAATCACAGCTTGGGGACACATCCTTTTGAGCTCTGAGGCAAGTCTTGCACCGTGCATGTCGCCGGATACCTCCCCGGCAACCATCACTATCTCAAATAAGCGAAGGGAACGGTCAATATGGCTGATAATCTTTTATGCCTCTCTCTATCTGGCCGATGATTTGTAATGCTACCGCAAGAGCCTTCCTTCCGTCTCTGCCTGTCACTACAGGCTCGCCTCTGCTGGCAATGGCCCGCACAAAAGAGGCTATCTCATCGGCTAGTGGGTCCCTCTCCGTGAAAATGGTCTCTTTTGTGCTCACCTGAGGATACCCATTGGCATCCTTAATCTGCCCGTCAAGCCTTATGACGCCAATCTTTCTCTTTGCGCAGTTTACAGACAGGTAGGCATCAGGCTGAAAGACACGGATCTTTCTCAAGATCTTGTTGGAAACCCTGCTTGCAGTCAGGTTTGCAACAGTCCCATCCTCAAAAATAAGCCTTGCGTTCGCGATATCCGTTTTGTCGGTAAGTACCGACATTCCTACAGCGTGAACCTGCTTAACCTCGGACTTTATGATGTGAAGGATGATGTCAAGATCATGGATCATGAGATCAAGGACCACATCCACGTCAATGCCCCTTACAGTGAATTCATTCATCCTGTGGGACTCCACAAGGACGGGTTTCGTAAGGAGCTCCTCCATCCTCACCACGGCAGGATTGAATCTCTCGACAAGCCCGACCTGAAACACCAGACGGTTTCTGTCGGCCAAACCTATAAGCGTATCGGCATGGCTGAGATCGTATGTAATGGGTTTTTCTATGAGCAGATGAACTTTTCTGTTAAGAATATCCTTTGCCACCAAGTAGTGTTCTTCAGTGGGAACGGCAAGACTGACTCCCTCCACATGCTCCAGCAGTTCGTCGTGGCTCTTGAAGACCCTGGTTGAAAATTTTTCCGCTATCTCCATTGCCCGGGTCTGATTCACGTCCACAACCCCAACAAGTTCGACATCCTCCATGTTCTTATATTTCTGTACGTGGTAGGTTCCCAGGTGTCCAACCCCTATCACGCCGATACGCACCTTTTTCTGTGTCACTGGCAGCTCCCGACCGCGCCCTTGCCCGGTCACAATCCTAAATATCACTCAGGCTAAATACGCTCTCCATCAAGGGCGGTTATTACCATCCCCAGACGGTCAGCCTCCCTGATCATCTCATCCTTATCAAAAATGATAGTCCTGCCCGCTTCTATCGCTAGAACCGATGCCTTTACCTCGGCCATTACATTAATGGTATTGACTCCAACAGTGGGAAGATCAAAACGCTTATCCTGGCGGGGTTTACAGACCTTTACCACTACGGCCTTCTCCCTCGCAAGCCTGCCGCCCCTGCGGATGGTTTCATCTGTTCCCTCGATTGCCTCAAGCGCAAGTACGGTCTTGTCCCTCACTACAACACACTGGCCTATGTCAAGCCGACCCAATTCCTTTGCTATCATCCATCCGAACGAAATGTCGTCCTTTTGGGAGCCGCTCGGCCTTTTTTTGGTTAGGAGGCCCGCCGCTGCAACTATATCAGGCAAGAAGTCCGTGGGACTTATTATCACAATACCCTCAGAGGCCAGATCAGCAGCCACAGCCCTTAAGATATCATCGTCATGAAATATGGCAAGCTTGGTTGCAATCGCAAGTCCCCTGACGTCAGGCCTGACGTTCTCGAACATCCTCTTCTTGGTTATGGTGCCTGCCATCACAGCCCTGGCAGCACCTGCCTTCTTAAGGGCCTTGATAAGTCGTCCAAGCTGGCCCAGCCTTATCCAGGTGATACCATCCACATAATCGGCAAGAGCGGGATCAGTTTCCCCGTGGTGGGCAACCGAATGGACGCTGTAGCCCATCTTTTGGGCGGCCTCCGCAACCTTGAGCGGAAAAGAGCCTCCTCCTGCAATCAGACCTAGTACCGGCTTTTCCTGCGTCATCTTTATACTAACGGATGATCCCTCTTTTTGTGTTCTCGAAAAATGCCAGGAGAAGTTCAATCATCTTCGAAGACCTCAATTCATTTCTCACCCGCGAGATTCCCTCCTCGAAGCTTTTGGATTCCCTCCAGATTATCCTGTATGCGATCTTAAGATCCTCCACATCCTCCCTGGCAAAACTCTGACGGCTTAGTCCTTTGCGATTAGGGCCATATAGCTTAACCCTATTGCCTGCGGCAAGCATAAAGGGCGGTATGTCCCTGTCCACGGCAGTCATCCCCCCTATGAAGGCATAGGCCCCGATACGCACGAACTGATGCGCCGCTGACAGACCTCCGATGCTTGCGAAATCACCCACCTTTGTATGTCCCCCCAGGTTCACTGCGTTGGCAAGTATCACCGAGTCCCCAATGCGGCAGTCATGGGCCACATGGCTGTAAGCCATAAAATAGTTCCTGCTCCCCACCCGGGTCTCCCACTTCTCTTTCGTGGTTGCCCTGTGCATTGTGGAATACTCTCTTATGATATTGTCATCCCCGATAATCACGCTCGTATCTTCCCCCCTGTAGCCAACATCCTGAGGTGGGGTGCCAAGGGTAACAAACGGAAATATCCTGTTTCCCTTTCCTATATGAGTAATGCCTTCTATCACCACATGAGCGCCTACTTCGGTTCCTTCGCCTATAGTAACGCGCCCTCCTATTATGCTGTAAGGGCCGATAACTACGTCCTGCCCAATGACCGCATCTTTATCTACAATAGCTGTGGAATGAATCTCCATACCTTTAATCTCTTTATCAGTCGTTTCTGCCTGGTCTAACCGATTGTGGCCATCAGTTCTGCTTCGGCTACGACGCGGCCCTCAACGGTCGCCTTGCCTGCCATCTTCCATATCTTTGTCCCGGTTCTCAGGGGCACCAGCTCAAAAAGGAGTTGATCGCCAGGAACAACCGGCTTTCGGAACTTCACCTTGTCAATGGACATGAAAAAAACCTTTTCGCCAACTCCGGATTCAGGACTCTCAGGGATTGACAGCCTCGCGAGGATTCCCCCCACCTGGGCCATTGCCTCTACTATCAAAACCCCTGGCATGATCGGGTTGCCGGGAAAATGACCCTGAAAAAACGGTTCATTCGCAGTCACATTCTTGAGGCCCACCACCCTCTTTCCAGGTTCGAGTTCAATGATCCTGTCAACCAAAAGGAAAGGATACCTGTGGGGCAATATTCGAACTATGTCCTCATAAAAAAGGGGGACCTTCACTCTTCCTTCACCTCTCCACTGTTTTTTGATGTGCCGTCCAACAAAGCCTTTTCGAGCCGCCTTATGCGCTCAACCAGTTCCGGGAGGCGTCCAAATAACCCGCTACACCTCATAAAGTTTCTATAGGGCATAGCCGGAACTCCAAGAACCATCTCCCCGGCAGAAATAGATTTTACAATGCCGGCCTTTGGCCCTATCATGGCGCCATCACCTATCTCAAGGTGGTCTCCGACTCCTACCTGACCCGCTATCAGAACCCTGTTCCCTATCTTAACACTGCCTGAAATACCTGTAAGGGCTACAATTATGGAATCCTCCCCGATAACCACGTTGTGGGCTATCTGAACCAGGTTGTCAGTCTTAACGCCCCTTTTGATCCAGGTCTTACCTATGGCAGCCCTGTCTATGCAATTATTCGCGCCTATCTCTACATCATCATCTATCTGCACTATGCCAAGTTGCGGAACCTTTACCGATACCGCCCCTTCCTTGACGAATCCAAAGCCGTCACTGCCTATGACGGTCCCCGCATTGATGATTACATTGTCGCCGATAATACAGCCGCGGAGCACCGTGACTCCAGGATAAAGAATTGTGTTCCTCCCAATTCTTACCCCGTCTCCTATAAAGACTCCGGGATAGAGCACGGACCCTTCTCCAATGACCGATCCTCTCCCCACATACGCGAAAGGGAAGATGGATACATCCTTTCCAATCGCGCAATCATCACTTATAAACGCCTGGCTGCTTACACCTTCAAAACGCGGAACGGGAGGCGCAAGCAATGCCGCAACCCTGGCATAAGCCAGCGACGGGTTAGGCACAATGATCTGAGGCCCTTTGAAGTTCTTTAAAGATTCGCCAACCAGGAGAGCCGACGCTCTCGTTTTTTCCAGATGATTCTTGTAGCGATGGTCGGCATAGAAGCTCAATTCTCCTTCACCGGCAGCCTCAAGGGAGTTGACCCCTTTAATTAGCAGATCAGGCTCCCCTGACAATCTACCCTGGACGACTCCTGCAATCTCACCCAGGCTCAATCCAGCAGTCATATCTTACCTTTTCTTATTCTGGTCAAAGGCCTTAAGCACTTCAGCGGTGATATCAATCCCCTTGTCACTATACATAAGGCCGCCGCTTCTCCGCTCAAATATCATATTGTATTTTCCTTTCTCCCCAATCTCGGCGACGACCTTTTCAAGCTCGGCAAGTATGCCCTTACGCGCCTCCTGTTCGGCTTTCATCATCTCTTCACTGAGATCGTCATAGTAATATTTGAACTCGCGCCTTTTTCTTTCGTATGTTTTCTCTTTGTCCTCCCTTGCATCAACGCTTAACATCATGCTTTGTTTTTCAATCTCTTCCTTCATCTTAAGAAGCTCTTCCTGCTTTACATCCAGCTTCTTTTGCATCTCATCTTTCTTTTTCTTAAGTTCCTGATAAATCTTCTTGCCATCTGCTGATTCCGTGATGCATCTCTGAAGATCCACAACACCTATCTTCATATTGTCCGCGCAATAAGCGGAGGCGGAAAAAATCAAAATTAAAAAGCAAACAATTAATACATTCCTAAGTAACTTCATATCCATCATCCTCCATAGTTTATAAATAAATACAGGCATCTGATCACGGGAAATGGGCATGGAACTTCAGCCCTGGATACTTTGGGCCTACAAAGGCTCCGGGGGCTCATTTTTGATTATGCAGAAAACCTCAAGTCCTGTGACGGTAAATATATCAAAATACGGTGCCAATACTGAACTCCACGTTGCTTGCAGGCTCGTCCTCCTTCCTGTCAAGGTTATAGCCCCATTCCAGCCGAAGGGGTCCCAGCGGAGAATACCATCTTACGCCTACGCCGGCACTATGTCTGATGTCCTGGAACGTATAATCCTGGTCTGCGGTGAATACATTGCCCGCATCATAGAATATCAGTCCTATTATACCCTGCTCCTTTATCAGAGGGAATCTGAACTCCACGTTAAAAACCATCATCTTCTCCCCCCCGATCTTGTCACCAGTTGCCGGATCCTTTGGGGATATATCGCCGAACTCAAATCCTCTGACTGAGTTTATTCCGCCAAGGAAGAATTTCTCATATACGGGAAGCTTCCCTCCGCTCCTTTGCTCTATGTAGCCGGCCCTTCCCTGCAACATAAAAACCGTTGACAGCGGCAGAGGGAAATACCATGCCGACCTTCCGGTATATTTATTAAAATAGTTTGTACCTCCAAGAAACCCGCCGGCGTATTCAAATGAAAGACTGTTTATTGATCCCTTGCTTGTATTCCATGGTCTGTCGGTGGTGTTTCTGGTTATGGTAAAATCCATTGCGCTGGTCACGTTATTGCCTTCCATATCTCTTATAAAGACGGAGGCTGCGGGATCAACGTCAGTTATATCTGCGTCCTCAAATGAGTACTTTATCCAACCCCTCGTATAGCTATCAATCATTGCAAGCGGAAACCCTATCCCCACATCCGCGCCGTAACTGTCCTTGGTGTATTCGTCCCACTCATACTTCCACTTATATGCCCGGACGTCTCCTGAGATCGGCTTGTCAAAAAGCCACGGTTCAGTAAACCTCAAATCGAGTTGATTGGTCTTCCCACCGAACTTTACAGAGGCTGACAGACGTTGACCATAGCCGAAGAGATTGTCCTGCTCCACCTTGATCATGCCCACCAATTGGTCCACAGAGCTATAGCCTGCCCCGAAGCTGAAGGCTCCAGTAGGCTTTTCCTTCACCCCCACATCAAGAATCATGAGATCATCCGCGGAGCCTTTTTTCGTTTGGATCTCCACAGTTTCAAAATATCCAACCCTGTTAAGATTCTCTGTGCTGCGTTTCAGATCCTTGCCGCTGAAAAACTCTCCTTCCACAACCTTCAGCTCGCGCCGTATCACTTTGTCTCTGGTCTTTCTGTTTCCGGTTATAACGATACGTTCGAATTTGACCTTCTGGCCCTTTGATATGCTATATTTGATGTCAACTGTGTGCAGTTCATCATTCTCAGAAGTCCCCGGTATAACCTCCGCGTAAGCATAACCCTCGTCAGCGCAGATATCCCTCAAAAGCAGCATATCCTTTCTGACGACCTCACGATTAAATATTTTCTCTTTATTTATACTGATCTTTTTAAGAAGACCATCTAGGGGCACTATCAAGTCGCCCTCAATAGTGACGTTTTTTACGCTGTACTGGTTCCCCTCTTGAATGGGTATCTTGATGGCCAGCCCCTTTTCCTTCTCATAGGTTATGGCCGGTTCCCCAACTACCGCCTTTATATAGCCCCTGTTATTGTAATACGCTGCGATATTATTGACATCGAATTCAAGCTTCTTCTTGTCCAGAAGTCCCGAATCAGTGAGCCAGGAGAAAAACCCCTTCTCGCTGGTTTTCATAAGCTTTTTTAGTTCCTTTTCAGAAATGGCATTATTACCATCAAAGGAAATATTGGTTATGTAAACCTTCTCGTTTTCAGTGATTTCATAACTCAGTCTCATCTCATTATTAGGAATGGACTCAAGAGTATAAACTATTTCAGCATTATAATATGCCTTCTGCCTGTAATAATCTTTTATTCTTTCAACGCTTCTTTTTATTTCATTTTCATCAAGAATTGAATAAGGCTTTATTCCTGTTTCTTTTTGGAGGTCTTCTTTATCTATCTTCTTGTTGCCCTTGAACTCTATCTTTGCCAGCGAAGGCTTTTCCTCCACGACAACTGTAACGATCTTACCCCTCGGTCCGTCTTCGGTCTCCAGCTTGACATCCGTGAAATATCCCATCCTATATACGTCTTTCAGGTCCTTATCCAGCCTTCCATAATCAAGCCTCTCTCCGGGCTTCGTAGTTACAACGGCCAGGATGCCTTCTTTTTCAACCCTTCTGTTGCCCATGACCTTTACAGAATCAACCTGAAGCTTCTCCGCCATCTGCATATCAGCGCCCGCAGCCAGCTTTTCCAATGCGGAAGAAAGATCATCAAGATTCTTGGCCATAGAGAAGAGAAAATAGGACTTTCTTTGTCCCGTCACCTCGGAGATCTTGACGTCCAGACTCAGTGCCTCTCCTATACGGGTAGCGCTTCCTGCAAGAACCCACCTCACATTCAGTTCCTCGCCAATGGCGGTAAGGGCCTCAGTCTCAAATGCGGTCGTTAGAGAGCGCGGATTTTGATTGACCGTGCCCGCCGGGAGAACAGTATATCCCCTCTTGCCCATATTTACGGCCATGAGATCCTGAAGCCTGTAACTTAGATATTCATAGGATTCGGGAGCGTTTATCTTGAAAGGAAGCACTGCCATTTTCCCCATGTCCTGGGCATAACTATGATATGGGGCTACTATGCAGAATAAGATAACGTAATAGAGAATAGTCGCTAATAATTTGATGCTTTTTCGCTTATGCGAATATATCTCTGTCGGGATAACTTCAGTTTGCATTGACAATCTTTCCACCAACAATCTCCATTTGTCTTGCCATCATGGCGGCCAGTTGCCTGTTATGGGTAGCAATGACCATCGCAACCCCTGATTCACTGCTGCACCTTACGAGAAGTTCCGCCACCTCCCTGCCTGTAGTCCAATCGAGACTTCCGGTGGGTTCGTCTGCGAGCATGAGCCGGGGTTTCATCACGAGCGCCCTCGCTATTGCAACCCGCTGCTGCTCTCCGCCGGATAGCTCGCCGGTTCGATGGCTCATCCTATTCATGAGGCCAACCTGCTTCAGAACTTCCTTTGCCCGCGACTCCATCTCGCGCTTGGATTGTCTGGCGATCATAGCCGGTATCATCACGTTCTCCAGTGCATTCATTTCAGGCAAGAGATGATGAGACTGAAAAACAAATCCTATGTCCTTGTTCCTCAACGCGCAGAGAGATTCTTCGCTCATTTCATACATCTCCCTTCCTCTGAATCTTACCGAACCTTCGCTGGGAGGATCGAGACTTCCCATTATATTGAGAAGCGTTGATTTGCCCACCCCTGATGCCCCCATTACAGCCACTGTCTGTCCCTCGGCCACATCTATGTCAATTCCACAGAGGACTTTTATGGCCGTTCCCTGGTGGACAAAGGTCTTGGACACCCCTTTAAGGCTCAGTGCCAAATCTTCAGCGACAGGTTCCTGCCTATCCTCCGAAAAGGGGCTATTCATACCTGAGGGCCTCGACAGGGTTAAGTTTAGCCGCATAGCGCGCCGGATAAACGGTAGCTAGAAAAGAGATCAAAACCGCCGCAGACGCCACATAACAAACGTCCATCCATTCAACCCTGACCGGAAGGGTGGATATGTAATACACGTCTGCGGGAAGTGATATGAACTTATAAGTGGCCAGAAGCTGGCAGATGCCCAGACCCAGGGCAAGCCCTATGGCCGTTCCTACAATCCCCACAAGGAGCCCCTGCATCATGAATATTCTCATTACGCTTCGGGACGAAGCGCCCATAGCCCTTAATATCGCTATGTCACGGGTCTTCTCCATGACAACCATTACAAGCGTGCTCACGATATTAAGCGCCCCAACCAGTACAATCATGGTAAGGATCACAAACATAGTGATCTTTTCCAGCTTAAGGGCGGAAAAAAGGCTCCTGTTCATGACCTTCCAGTCCTTTGTCCAGAAGGGATACCCCAGCGCCTCCTCTACTGCCTTTGCCACCCTGTCGGATGAATCAATATCCTTGACCCTTGCCTCGATCCCCGTAACCCTGTCTCCCATCCCAAGAAGATCCTGTGCCTGCTTAAGGCTCAGATAGACCATAGATGCATCGTATTCATACATACCGGAGTCAAAGACCGCACCTATGATGAACTTTTGGGTATTCGGAGATCTGCCCATAGGCGTAAGTTTGCCCTCAGGGGCCATTATAGAGATCTCATCTCCTGTTACACCGCCTATCTGCTTGCAGAGTTCCCTTCCTACTATCACCCTGGGGAGACCCTCTTCGGAGCGAACATCTATGGAATCAAGCGCCCCGTGTTTGATCATGGATTCAATGGAGAGAACCCCGCCGACCGTCTTTGCATCAATCCCTCTCAAGACGGCACCCGATGCATTACCCCCTTTGCTTACCATGACCTGACTGTAGATAAAAGGACTTACCGCTCTGACACCCTCCATTGCGTTGATCTTTTCGGCAGTCTTGTAATAGTCCTCGAAAGGACCTGAAAAATTGAGAACAAGCAGATGCGAGTTCACGCCGAGTATCTTTGACATCAGATCAGCCCTGAAGCCGTTCATAACTGAGAGCACCACAACAAGGGCCATTACCCCCATAGTTACACCCAGGATGGAAATTACCGTTATGACCGAGATAAAGGCCTGCTTGCGTTTGGCCTTCAAATATCTCAGTCCCAGGAAAAATTCAAAGATCATTTCGCTACAGATTCCTGTCTGGCCCTCATCTGAGGGAAGAGGATAACATCACGAATGGACGGAGAATCGGTCAGCAGCATGACAACCCTGTCTATGCCGATCCCCTCTCCTGCCGTCGGAGGCATACCGTATTCGAGGGCCGTAACGAAATCCTCATCCATGAATTGGGCCTCATCGTCCCCGGCCTCGCGTTGAGCCACCTGATCCACGAACCTTCCCCTCTGATCCACTGGGTCATTTAGCTCTGTAAAGGCATTTGCTATCTCTCTGCCTGCTATGAACAGCTCGAAACGCTCCGTCAGGCCCGGGTCCTTGTCGCTGCGTCTGGACAACGGCGACACATCTGTGGGATAGCCTACGACAAAGGTCGGGTTTATGAGTCTGGGTTCAACCAGGTGATCGAACAGTTTGGTGAGGATCTTACCATGGCTTTCATTCTCGTCTATCGGTATCTGCCGGGAAAGGGCAAAAGCCGCGCACGATTCTCTTCCGGCAAACGCATCCTCCGGCACACCGCCCAGCTCGCGCAAAGATTGATAAAGTGGGAGCCTTGGCCATGGTGGCGTAAAATCAATTTCCACTCCCTGATATGAAACCTTGTTTGATCCCTTTATCTCCCTGGCCAACTCACTCAAAAGGGTCTCAGTGAGTCCTATCAGATCCTCGTAGGTTGCATAGGCCATATAGAATTCCAGCATAGTGAACTCGGGGTTGTGCCTGACAGATATCCCCTCGTTTCTAAAGTTCCTGTTGAGCTCAAACACCCTCTCTATGCCCCCGACTACAAGCCGTTTTAGATAAAGCTCAGGGGCGATCCTGAGATAAAGGTTTATTCCAAGTGCATTGTGGTAGGTCTTAAAAGGCCTTGCAGTTGCCCCTCCCGGTATGGGCTGCATCATCGGGGTTTCAACCTCCAGAAAATCCCTCTTTTGAAAAAACTCTCTGATCATCCGCACTATGCGGCTTCTTACCACAAAGACATCCTTGATTGTCTCGTTTACGATAAGATCCAAATAACGTTGACGGTATCTTGTCTCCACGTCGCTCAGACCGTGCCACTTCTCAGGAAGAGGCCTGAGGGCCTTGCTTAGAACCTTGAGTTCGCTCACCAGGAGTGTGAGCTCTCCCGTACGCGTTTTGAAGGGCTTCCCTCTTACCCCAACAAAATCTCCCAGATCCACAAGTCCAAAGACATCCATGCATTCGGCCGAAACCATATCCTTCCTGATATATATCTGCATTCGGCCGGATCTGTCCCTTATGTGGGCGAAGGCCGCCTTTCCGAAGCGCCTCAGTGTTATAACTCGTCCCGCGATAGAAAGAGCTTCCTCCGCAACCAGCCCCTCATCATCTTTCCCTGAGAACCTCTCCATGGCGTCGCCGATTGCAAGGTCATATTTGAATCCTGCAGGATACGGATTCAAACCCATTGACCTGAGTTTTTCAGCCTTGTTCAACCTCTCTTCAAATAACTGATTAGGTCTTTCCATCTGCTCCGACAACTCCCTTCCGATCGTCAAACCCCATGAAATAAGATCTCTTAAACGGGGCCTCCCCGGAACCATTTCCTGTTCCAAGTCTTGCAGCATGGTGCATCATGCCGCTTATCCGCAAGGGATATTTTTCCCCTCTTCCAGGATCAGATACCATGAAATCGTTCCGAACGGTGCGGATCTTTTGAGGTAAATTGTAATTTGTATTGCAAACAGGCTTCACAGTCAAGGTAAAACCATTTCTAAGTTACTTTCAAAACCTTAGTCTATCAACCTCAACGTGATCAGATTCATTCCAGTGTGTGTTTATGAAGCGACAATCCAGCAGTTTCCTTTTGAAAACCAGACGAAATGGTGCTAGGAATATTTTCTTAAGAAGAACCTAAGCAAAGGGAGGACAAGAGGAGATGGGACGATTGCTGTGGAAACCCTCGATCGAAAGGGTCAGAGGATCCAACATGTACCGTTTTATGGAATACGTCAACAATAGGTACAGCAGGGAACTCGGTGATTACGATTCCCTTTACCGGTGGTCTGTGGAGAACATCCCTGATTTCTGGGCAGCGATGTGGGACTTTGCCCAAGTCATTTCATCCAGGAGATATGACCAGGTGGTGGATGACGTCACAAAACTGCCCGGGGCTTCATGGTTTTCAGGTGCAAAACTTAATTTTGCTGAAAATCTATTAAGATACAGGGATGACAGGATAGCAATCATAGCAAGGAACGAGACCTCCTCGGCAAGAAGGATCACTTACGAAGACCTTTACAATAAAGTGGCGGCACTTGCAAAGGCCCTTTCATCCGCGGGAGTGAAATCAGGAGACAGGGTTGTCGGATTCATGCCCAATATTCCGGAGACGGTATTCGCCATGCTTGCGGCAACGAGCCTGGGAGCCACATGGTCCTCGTGCTCGCCGGATTTCGGCATTAAAGGAGTTCTGGATCGTTTCGGCCAGATAAGGCCCAAGATCCTTTTCACGGCAGACGGGTATCTCTTTAAGGGGACCAGATTCGATTGTCTTGGAAGGATAGCTGAAATCCTTAAGGATCTTCCTTCGATAGAAAAGGTAGTGGTTGTCCCCTATACCGAAGAAAATCCGTCCACGAAACACCTGTCGAAGGCCGTCAAGCTCTCTGATTTCATTTCAGGATGCGCCTCAGAGGAGATACCCTTTGCCCAGCTTTCCTCCGGACATCCTCTTTATATAATGTTCACCTCAGGCACCACAGGCCTTCCCAAGTGCATGGTTCAAAGCTCAGGCGGTATCCTCATCAACCACATGAAGGAACTGATGCTCCACACCGATCTCAAGCGGGATGACACCATCTTCTATTTTACCACCTGCGGATGGATGATGTGGAACTGGCTTGTCAGTTCTCTTTCGGTAGGAGCGACGATGGTTCTGTTTGACGGCAATCCCTTTCATCCCGAGCCTGAGGCACTATGGAACATAGCGGAGCAGGAAGGTATAACCGTATTCGGTATAAGCGCCGGCTATATATCTGCGCTTCAAAATGCAGGGGCAACACCCGGGAAATCCTGCAACCTCGAAAAGATGAGAACCATCCTTTCGACAGGCTCCCCTCTTTCCGTTGAGGGATTTGATTTTATTTACAAAGAGGTAAAGGAAGACGTTCAGCTCGCAAGCATCTCGGGAGGCTCAGACATAAACGGATGCTTCGCGGGAGGCAACCCATTTTCTCCAGTTTATGCGGGAGAGCTCCAGGGAAGATGCCTGGCTATGAAGGTGGAGGCCTTTAACGAAAATGGGAAGCCTGTGCTGAACCAGCAGGGTGAACTTGTCTGTACCGCCCCAGCTCCTTGCATGCCTATCTATTTCTGGGACGACCCGAAAGGCGCAAAGTATCATTCCGCCTATTTCGATGTTTATCCTAATGTATGGAGGCACGGGGATTTTATCGAAATAAACGACCACGGAGGCGTTGTTATTTACGGAAGATCTGATGCTACCCTCAATCCCGGCGGAGTGAGGATTGGAACCGCTGAGATATACCGTCAAGTCGAGGGAATGGATGAGGTTGAAGACAGCCTGGTCGTGGGTCAGGAATGGAAGGGAGACGTAAGGGTGATCCTCTTTTTGAAGCTCGCGGCGGGCCACAGCCTGACGGAGGAATTGAAAAACAGAATAAAAACGATGCTCAGGAAAAACGCTTCACCCCGACATGTACCCGCAAAGATAATCGCTGTGCCTGACGTTCCCTACACACTCAACATGAAAAAAGTGGAGCTTGCCGTGAAAAAGGTCATCCAGGGTCAGCCTGTGCTCAATCGTGACGCACTGAGGAATCCTGAGGTACTTGATTTCTATGCCGATCTAGAAGAACTCAAGCATTAGACATGGCAGAAGAGGATAAAAAGGGCTATTTCGTTTTCCCCCACGTAACCCTAAGCGAATCCCAGGCAAGGGGGCTTTTGAAACTCAAAGGGAGAGTCTTTATATGTCTGCCCTGGTTTTTTGAGCCCCCGGCTTCCCTTGAAGGCCTGCCCATAGAGGTTGTGAGGCCTGATCCCGCATGCATGCCTTCTCGGGAATTCCCTATGATACTGGATCGCTATCTGAGATGGATGGAAGAAAACTTAGGGTTTGATCATGCATCCTATCTAGCCTCCCGATACCATTCGGAGGAGGACTTCTCTCTAGAAAGCCTCAAGACAATGATAAGGGATGGAGTAGGAAAAATACTGCCGGAGGATCCGGATAAGTCATTTTACCGTCATCTGATCCTGCATCTCTATGGCCGTTCCGAGGCAGCAACTCGCGAGGCAGGCAACTGGCTGGATCAACTTGATAACATGCCCTCTCCCGTCGCGGTTCTTCTTGAGGAGCCAGACGAGAAGATTTCTGTCTTCAAGGACCATGATTCGCCTATTTCTGAGGCATACCCCTCGGGAGTAAGACCTTTACAGATTCTTGAAAGCTGGATAAGCCTTTTCTCTGATTGCGTTGCGCCTGGATCAGACCTTGTGACTCTGGATGAATGGGTAGCTGAGGCCCTGCTTGCCGTTTCCGGTTGCGACTTAAAACCTGAGACATCCCTTGAAGGCGATCTTTCATACCTAAGTTTCCCGGAAAAGCTTTACAGACCGAGCCTTTCAAAAAGCCATTTAATGAATTGGCTTTCCGGGAAAAGACTGGCGCTTTTGTAACTACTCAGGTTCAAAGTTCAAGGGTTCACGGTTCAAGGTTAGAGAACTATGAAGAACGAAAGCCAACTAACTCCCATGTCCTGATGGGGCACAACGAAAGATGAAAATGGTCAATAAGTTGGAAGCATTTTCATATAAACCGTGAACCATGAACCTGACAACCTGAGTAGTTACGTGCTTTTTTACAAGAGGCATTCGTGAAAGACAATGGTTCAAAAAGATATTATTATTGAAAGGCTTAAAAAGGAGGGATGGAAAAGAAAGTTTACAGCCTGCGAACCAAGGCTGAGTGAGGCAGTGAAGATCTATAAGGATGCCGGTTTTGAGGTTCACCTTGAGCCGCTGCGTGGCGGGGATGATAAGAAGGACATCCTTTCCAGCGAAATGTCAACCAGGAATAATTGCACAGGTTGCTTTATCGGCTGTGAGAACTCTTACCGTATTATCTTCACGAGGCCTTCCCGCAATCGGCCCGCCCAGGATGATCTTTTCTGATTGTTCACATGCTAAGACTAAATGACCTGATCCTCTTGCTTGTGCTTTTTTCATCCATGGCGGTCGGCATTGTATTTCCGCAATGGACCGGTATATTTACACCATACCCGCTTTATCTCATGATGTTTCTTATGTTCTTGAGCTTTATCCCCATAAGGCCGAAGGATATCCTCTCAACCCTGCGTGATTCTCCTGGAAGAATAGCAATATTGGCGGCACTAAAGCTTCTGCTCCTTCCTGCCGGCATATATGCAGTCTTCAGGATCATATACCCTGACTATGCGGCAGGGGCGCTACTGCTTGCGGGGGTTTCAACCGGAGTGGTCGCTCCCTTCATCTCCACGCTTGTGGGCGGAAACGGCGCCCTAGTGCTCCTTATGGTGGTAATATCCTCACTGTTTGTGCCTTTGACGTTGCCTGCGCTTGTCAAGACACTCCTTTTTCAGGACTTAGAACTGCCTTTTGGCTCCATGGTGCGCAATCTTGCCATAGTGGTCCTGATCCCCATAGTATGCGTTGAACTCCTGAAGAGGTTTGCCCCGCCTCTCCTCAGATTCTTTGATAAGAAGCGATACCCTCTGTCTCTCATCTGTTTTGCCTCAATAAATATGGGGATATTTTCAAGATATGCCCAATTCTTCAGACAAAGACCTCAGACCATCTTGGAGGCCACATTGGTGGCAGTGGCCCTGGCCTTTCTTCTCGGAGGCGCGGGTGTCCTTGCCATGAGGGGAAAACCACCCGAGGATCAGATAGCATCGGCAATATGTATGGCCAATATAAACAACGTCCTTATTATCGTATTTGCCTCTCAGTTTTTCGGCCCCCTTGAACCGACGCTGGCTGCGATGTATATGATCCCATTCTTCGGAGTTATCCTCCCCATGAGGCTATATGTCCGGGCAAATACAACAGCGCGTAATTAATTCCTCAATATTTCTCTTAGAGTATGTTTTTAGGCTTGTTATTTAACTATCAGAGAAGGGTTTTGCCTCATCAATAAGCATGATAGGTATGCCGTCTCTTATCTCAAATATCAGATTGCAATTGTGACATATCAGTCCATCTTTTCTTTCATTCAAAACGATGTCCCCTTTACACTTCGGGCAAGCCAATATATCAAGAAGTTCCTTTCTTATAGGCATTACAGACCTCCGTTCGAGAAATATTTTATCGCCGTCTCTCCTTGAAACCCTTTTTTCTATCGGCTGGGGAAGTTCCACTGCGGACAATCCGCCGAACCTTCATTAGCCGTCAAAGAATCACTCCCGGAGATGAAAATTCAGTAACACATTTTCACGACAAAAACCCTGCAAAAAAACGGAATCGAAGAAGTTTCCGATAAACCCTCATTATTTCTTATGAGACGACATGATCTTAGGACTCCTTTGATATAAGATCTCTATCAAGGATCCTTCCAACCGCCTCGACAACATCATCGCTTCTTATTTCTTTCATGCAGCTTCTGTGATAGCAGCGTTTCTGAAAGCAGGGACTGCAGGACACCCCAGACGAAATAACAGTATGGCGTCCTCCATATGGACCGGTTCGCCGTGGCGATGTTGGGCCGAAAAGCGCCACCACAGGGCATCCCATTGCGGCTGCTATATGCATAGGGCCGGTGTCTGTGGTAACCATAGCGGCGCATTTAGAGAGAAAGAAGGCAAGCTCCTTTAATCCGGTCTTTCCTGCTAATATGACCGGCGGCCTTTTCATCAGCACGGAAATATCGCTTATTACCGGCAGGTCGTTCAGGCTTCCGGTAAAAACAACATCGCAGTTTAGATCATCCCTCAGCCTGTCTGCAACCTTTGAAAAGCCTTCAACGCTCCACAATTTAGTGGGCCATTTGGCTACAGGGTTAAGGGCGATTATGGGCCGATTTCTCAGGGCGTTTTCCTCCATAAGGCTTAGAACCCTTTCCCTGGAAGCTTCGTTTAAAGGTATCTTCCCTTCCCATTTCCCCACATCGAGTCCCAGAAACCTTGCCATAGAGAGATAGCGATCCAGCGCATGATCCTCCGGACTCACCTTCACCGAAGGCTCGGAAAAAAACAACCAGGAAAGCTCCCTTGCGTCCGAAAACCCAAGTTTCCTCTCTCCCCTTGCCAAGGCTGCTATAAGACCGCTCTTAAAAAGCCCCTGTATATCAAGAACAAGGTCGTAGCTGACCTTCCTGAGCTCCTTTAAGAAGCCCTTGGCCTCGTAAGCGACCGATCCTATTCTGCCTTGCAACATCCTTTTCTGCCAGGATTTCCTATCTGAAATCAATATTCTGTCAAGAAGCGGGTGATCTTTTATGATAGCGCTTGCATCCTCTTCAACCACCCAATCAATCCTTGCATGGGGATAGTTGCTCTTGAGTACCTCAAGAAGCGGCAGTGTATGCACTACATCGCCTATAGCGCTAAGCTTCACAATTAGAATTCTCAAGATATTCTCCAACCAGGAAATGAAGAGGTCACTGCCGCCTCCTTGAAAGTATCCACTCCACCGCGGCCCCGAGATCCTTTGCCACCTTTACGGGCTTGTAAGGGCTTGATGGAAGAATATATTCAACCTCTCCGTTTCCATAACCCGTTTCGACCATTATTCCAGGAATTCCACAGGTATGGGCGAAATGCATATCCACACACCTGTCCCCTATTACAAAAGAACCTTCAAGTTCGATAGAAAACTCCTCTATTGCCCTATTGAAAAGGCCCGAACGTGGTTTTCGGCACTCACACCTCAATCTGTACTCCGGCACTGCTGCGTCCGGATGGTGAGGGCAGAAGTAAACGGCATCAACGCGGGCCCCTTTTTTTGCGAGCAGTTCCTTCATGTACTCATTAACTCTGTAAAGGAGGTCAAGAGGGAAATACCCTCTTGCCACGCCTGATTGATTTGTAACAACAATAGTTAAGAAATTGTTGTCATTAAGAGCCTTTATAGCCTCACAGACCCCGTCAAGCAGAACGAACCTGCCCAGATGATTGATGTAACCCATCTCTTCATTTATGGTCCCGTCTCTATCCAGAAATACTGCGGGTCTTTTTTCTCCACTCATTGGGACTTGCTTCCTCCGGCCTCTCTGCTAATCTTGACGAGTCTTTCCATCTCATTCCAGACCATTTCCGGACTCACGGATTTCATACACCTGTGATCAGTGGGACACTCCGCCTTCAGGCACGGTGCGCAATCAACCTCAGCACGCACAATGGATGTGAAGGCCCCTATCGGTTTTGTGGCAAACGGGTCAGTCGGGCCGAATACCGCCACCGTAGGTACTCCCATCGCCGCAGCCACATGCATAAGGCCGCTGTCGTTGGTAACAAAGATCGTGCAGCATGAAATCAAGGCCATCGCATCGCTTAGAGCTGTCTTTCCGCAAAGGTTGTACGCCCCATTTTTGATTCCTTCCTTCACGGCTTCGCCTATGGTTTTTTCCACTTCGCTACCAAATATCAGCAAGCTCGCACCCCATAGTCTTGACGCCCTTTCACCCACAACCGCAAATGCCTCAGGAGACCACCGCTTCGCCCCTCCGAAGACTGCCCCAGGCCCTATTCCCACCACGGTATCCCCTTCTCTGATTCCAAGCCCCGAAAGGGTCTCCCTGCCTCTTGCTAGGGCCTGCGCAGGTGCATAGATTCGGGGCTCTTTGTAGGGGGTCTTCAGGTTTATGGCATTAAGAATGCCAAGGTAGTAATAAGTTTGGTGGGCCATTGCATATTTCTGCGCTACCCTTGGACTACTTGTCAGAAGCATCCCTCTGCCATCCGTACCATAGCCTACCCTTTGTGGAATGCCAGAGCACCAGGCTATAAAGGCGGCCTCAAAAGCGTTTTGAAAAAGTATAGCCAGATCAAAGCGCCTCTTTCTGAGTCTGGTTATTATCGAAAAGAGCCCCCTGAAGTATGTCAAACTATCTTCAGCCCTCATGTAATGAATTACATCGTCAACGGCCGGGCACCATTCCATTATGGGGGCAACCCATGGGCGGGCAAGGGCCGTTATGGATCTTCCAGGAAAATTTGATCTGACTGCCTCAATAGCAGGAAGGCACATAACCGCATCCCCGACCCAGTTGGGGACCCTTATCAGGATTCTTTCGCGCTCCGATAAATCGTTCACTTTTTCTATTCCAAATCTTCATGAGCCATCTATGGCTCAACCCCGCATATTAAAATGAACACCTCACCCAAAATGACACTGAAAAACACAAAAACAAAGAGTTCACTGGGAACGCACTAATTGTCCTGGGCAACTCAGTCAATCTCTTTGCCCGGCTATAAGTCTTTCAATAAGGCGAAAAAACGCCTCCTCATCGCCGAGGATCCTGAATTGGATGGAGACATAACCTATCCCTTCAACTCCTCTTGCCAGAGGTTCTATCTTTACCCAGTCCTTTTCAGTGGTGACAATAAGATCAACGGATTTTGCCTTTGCGAGACTGATAACCCTTGAAAAATCCTTTTCACTGTAATTATGGTGATCTGCGAAAGCCAGAAAATCCACAATATCAGCCCCCATAGTTTTAAGGGTTTGTGAAAAGCTCTCCGGCCTTCCTATTCCTGCAAAACCCAGGAGCCTCTTTCCTGCCAGGAAGTCAAGCGGCAGATCTTCGCCGGTCTCAGGGAGCACGATTTTATTCGGAATATGGGCCGCTCTAAAAATGGGCGGAGAGGTAATATCCTCTCCCGGCAATAACCTAAACTGTTGTTCCCCGACATCAGTCCCCCACCTTGTCAGAATTAACGCATCTGCCCTTTTGAGCTGGTCGGTGGGCTCCCTTAAAGGCCCGAGAGGGAGCAGCCTGCCGTTTCCAAACGGCATCATGGCATCAAGCAGGACAAGATCCACCTGCCTTTTAAGTCTAATATGTTGAAATCCGTCATCAAGGATGAAAAAATTGCAGCCCCAACGGGCGATAGCCGCCAAAGCGGCATCACGCCGGTCTGCTGAAACCACAACAGGCACTCCCGGAAGCCTTCTTGCCAGTAGAAACGCCTCATCCCCGGCCTCAGCCGCCCTGGACAGAATCTTCTCAGTGTCAGAGACCAGGAGAAGCTTTTCTTTCCTCTTTCCTCCGTATCCCCTTGAAAGCACAGCAACCCTGTATCCTTTATCCATGGCCCAGCGGGCCAGCATTATCACGGCAGGAGTCTTGCCTGTGCCACCGGTTGTAATATTGCCAACGCTTATGACGACTCCGGGAACTTTTCTTTGTTCCAAGAGACCCTTTTCATACAACAAGAGCCTCGTCAGCACAGCCTTTCCATAAAAAAAGGAGGAAAACGAGAGGGGACGCAAGAAAAGGCCGCCCGGTTTACTAAAAAAATCAGAAAACCATCTGGGCCACATCTACGTACTTCCATAAGAACAAACCGGTTCCGTGTTGAGATCTCTTCTCTGCAAAAAGAACCCCAATATCATATCGCTGACCCTAGATAACGCCCCGCTGTTTGAAGTTACAAACTCCCCTGCCCTCCGACCTGCCATAAGGAGACGCCCTCGATCCATGAGGAGACTCTTCATAGAATCAAAAAGCCCTTCACCATCCTCGACCCTTATGCCTCCTCCTGATGCGATAAGATTATCTGCCATCTCAGCAAAATTATGCGTATGGGGCCCGAAAAAAACCGCACTTCCCTGGGCGGCCGGCTCAAGGAGATTATGGCCGCCGAAGGGCACAAGGCTCCCGCCCACAAAACTAATTGCCGCAAGGCCATAAATCCTTTCAAGTTCTCCTATAGAGTCCAGAATTACAGGATCTCTTGCCTTGTCGCTGAGAGGCAGTTCTGATCTTAAGACCGCTCCCAAACCCATCCGCAGGGCCGCGTCGAGCGCTTTGCAGCAATCTTCCTTCCGTCTGGGGGCCAAGATGAGTCTAAGATTAGGCACTATCTTTCTAAGACGGCAAAATACATCGAGAATGACCTCCTCCTCACCCCTATGGGTGCTGCCGGCCACCCAAACGCAGTCCGCATGACCATAACCCATAAGGTTAAGCCATCCTGATCTTTCCTCAGTGCTGAGGGGTTTCCATTTCCTATCGAATTTTATATTGCCGGAAACAACCACAGGGCATCCCACAGCCACATTCACAAGCCTTTCTCTGTCAATCGAAGATTGCATCATACACAAGGAAAAATTAGCAAATATCCTCTTAACTATAAACAAAAATATCTTGTAATCACGGTATGTTGAAGGAGAAACCCGCCCATTTATGAGGAGACAGGGTATCTTCTTTCTATTGAGCATCCAGAGCAGGGCCGGCCAGATATCTGTTTCAACAAGCAAAAATATTGAAGGCCGAAGGCGACTGATTACCCTTTTCCAATTCCACCATAGATCAAGCGGCATAAAAAAAATTCGGTCCACCCTATCGGATAGCCTCTCCTTTGCAACCTTCATCCCGGCAGCCGTGGAAACAGACAAGACAAAAGGCCTGGACGGCGCACGCCGACGAAGTTCCTCAATTAAAGGCACGGCGGATATGACTTCACCCACGGAAAGGGCATGCAGCCAGATTGATCCGACCCTGCCAATCTGCTCCGGAAGCCTTATCCCCAGTCTCTCAGCCTTGCGCCCCTTAAGACCCGCAATGGTCAAGACTGCTATCACAGGAATGGCCATGCTCCATATAAGATTATAAATCAGCACCGTTGTATCTCTTCACACCAACCGGCAGATTCACGATAAATCTTGTTCCTTTTGGATAATTATCCTCAACCCTTATGGCGCCGTTGTGTTCGGTTATGATTGCATTAACAATAGCAAGTCCAAGCCCTGTGCCGTGCCTCTTTGTTGAAAAGTACGGCTCAAATATCCGTATCTTGTGGCCTGGAGCTATACCTCTTCCCGTATCCGAGACGCTAAGCACTACAACCTCCTGGACCTCATCATAGTCAAGTCCTAACTCTATTTCACCGGTCCCTTCCACAGCCTCTATTGCATTATCGAGGAGATTGATGACAGCTCTTTTTAGCTGGGATCTGTCAAAATTGAAAATGGGAATAGTCTTCGAGTCACGAAAATTAAAGATTATGTTCTTGTGGGCTTCTTTGTACAGGCTAAGGGATTCCTCAACGATACGCCGTATATCACCTGGGGTCGGATGCGATGCCGGCATTCTTGCAAAGTTTGAGAATTCATCCACAAGTCGCTTGAGTTCATCTACCTGCTTGATGATCATATCCGTGCAATCCCTGAAAACTTTTTCCTCCTCTCCTTGAAGTTTGTCGCCGTATCTCTTTCTAAGCCTCTGCGCTGAAAGTTGTATGGGAGTGAGAGGATTCTTTACTTCGTGCGCGATACGTCGCGCAACTTCTCTCCAAGCGGCCATACGCTCAGCCTGCTCTATGTCCGTCAAATCCTCAAAGACCGCCACCATTCCTATGTAACCGTCCTTCTCATCACGGAGCACATTCAGCGACACAAGGAGGCTCAAGGTTCTGTCGCTCAAGGAGACCTGCACCTGCCTCTTCAGATATCCTTTCTTGAAAAGGGCTGGATCAGAAATGAAGTCCTGCACCGCCTTGCCGTAATCCTGGGTCAGTATCTCCCTAAAGTTTCTGCCAACTATATCCATTGCCTTAACCCCCAGCATCCTCTCGGCAGATTTATTTATGGTCAGAATAGTACCTTCCGCATCGGATGAGACCACCCCTGCGGCCACGTTGGCAAGGACCACCTCCATATAGAGCCTTCTCTGCTCAAGCTCCATGTTACTGCTTACAAGTTCTCTGTTTATTTCGGCGAGCCTGCTGTTACTCGTCTTGAGGTCGCGGGTCATCTGGTTGAAGGAGTCAACCAGAACGCCGATCTCGTCCTTTGCGCTCAGATCAATAGTGAAGTCGTAATCCCCGGAGGCGACCCTTCTCGTTCCCTCGGCCAGTTCCTTAATCGGGACAGTAATCTCCTTGGAGAGGTAAAATCCGAACCACACCGAAGAGAAAAAAATTAGTAGGGTTACGATTGAAAGGGTGATCATCTGACTTATTTTGATGGGTCTCTTGAGAATCTTCAGTTGGCTGTATTCGCGCAGTCCTTCGGCTACCCCCTTCAGTTTATTTACAAATCGGCCCGGAACGAATTTCCCCATTATTACGCAACCAACCACCGCCTTTGTTTCGCTCCTTGAAAAGACCGGCACCACGCCGTTTACAAGATCGCCGTGAGCAAAAGATTCGATTGATCTGACATCCACAGCCTTGTCAATAGCGGATCTTACCGTATCGGCTCCAGGACCGTGGGGCATGCTCAAATCAATGCGATGGTCCTGAGAAGACGCCCTTTTTTCAAGATTCTTGGTCATGACTTCAAGGGTTGAAAGATTATATTCTTTCCTCTTGGATTCAATTAACCTCTGGAGATCGTCCTGCTTTGCTGCGATCATAAACCCTTCATGGGTTATGACACGGCTCAGGGAGTTGCCAAGGGCTATAATATCATCCGCGATCCCTTCATAAAAGTCTTGTCCAAGCTCAAGAGAATTTTTCAGGGAACGTTCTATCTGAAGGTTAAACCAATACTCTATCGAGGAAGAGATAAATTGCGCGGACACGAAAAAAAGGATCACTGTCGGAAGGATTGAAAGGGTAATAAAGGCTATAACAAGTTTTGTCCTGATCTTTGCCCCTATGATCCCCTTTCTGCGCTCAAATAAAAGCTTTACAAGATTTCTAACGGTAAGAAACAAAAGCAGAAGCAACAGGATCACGTTAATATTGATAAGCGCGAAGATAAGAAGGCTGCTTGATACAGGCAGGTCAACTCCCAGTTCTGATGATTTGATGCCAAGATATACAAGAAAGGATATGATCAGACATAGAAAGACTATGATATATCTTTCTCTTCTGCGCCGCCTTCGATCCAATATGTCTGAAGTCAAATAATTAGTCATTCAAAATGTTGTCGTTTGATGTGGAACTCACTTAATATCGAAAATCAATGGAATACCACTCAGTCTCATAATCCCATAGAGAAACGAAGAAAAAGACATAGTGCATGTATAATGGAAGGGTTATGCGATCAAGCTCCGCCTTCATCCTTATCTGATAGCGCTCGCCTCGCTTCAATCCCTGAAGGGCTATAACCTCCAATCCAACTATCTCTGACATGGCTTTTCCTGCAGAATCAATGTCCTTGTAAGTTATGGATTTATTTCTCTCCGGAAGATCAACAAGATATACTTTTTTCAGCGTATCGTATTGAATATGATGATCAATCTTTATTAATGCCACCTCTTTATTCCACCACAGATCCCTTACCTCGGAGAGAGTGATATAGAAGTGAAAGGTAGTTTTGATGCCGCTGCTTATGGCCCTCTTTATGTCTTCGGAAAAGTATTCCTTTACGCTAAAATAAAGAAGAAGATGATCCCTGCTGCTGGTAACAATAATATCTTCTATGGTTGCCTTAGGCACTTCAGCCATGATCTGCCTTGGGCAGGCACCTACAAAGATAATTGAAATTATAATGGATAAGATCGGTCTAAGAATTGAGTAGATTTTCATTTAGACTCCGGGGGTGAAATGGCATTCCTCTGGGAGCCTTAAAAGGATCCTGCGGCTGACAACGGGGGATATTACGCCGGTAAAGGTCAAATTGCAAGATATTTGGCCAACCCTATGGCCTGAGGGGAGCTTGGTGGCTAAGTCCGAATCTATCCTATAACAGGGGGGCGATTGAATGACGATTCTTAGGCGGGCACTGCCTCGGCCCTTCCAATGGCCGATATGCTGAAACGGATGTTCTTGCTGTCCCTTCCCCCCTCCAGGACAACAGGTTTCCAATGCTTGGTAGAATGGGCGATAGTCTTCACCATCAAATGATTAAGAAAATGACCGGCCTTTTTTACCACAAAATGGCCAATAACAGGGGATCCCAGCACCGACATATCTCCTATAAAATCCAATATCTTATGCCTTACAAATTCATCTTTATATCTAAGCCCATCTTCGTTCAGAATCCTGAAGTCATCTATCACTACCGCATTGTCAAGAGATCCGCCTCTGGCAAGACCGTTTTCCTTGAGAACCTTTACGTCCTTTAGGAAACCGAAAGTCCTCGCTTTGCTTATCTCCCTTACGAAGTCTCTTCCGGAAAAGGTCATTTCGTAACGCTGGTTCCTTATGAGGGGATGATCAAAATCAATCATGTAGGTAATCTTGAGTTCTCTTGAGGGATAAACCCTTATGGATCGGTCACCATCACAAACAGAAAGAGATTTCTTTATAACGGCAAAACGTTTAGGCAGGGCTTGTTCCTTGATACCGGCACTTTTTATAAGGAATACGTAAGGGGCTGCACTGCCATCCA
>JBGSUA010000068.1:0-4024 GCA_041753575.1 Desulfatiglandaceae bacterium | reverse complement strand
CGGTCGCATCAAGTGAATGGAAGGTCAAGGAACTCGAGGCCTCAGTGAAGGAGGCAGAAGATGTAATTGATGAGATAAACAAAGGATATGGGTCTCAGATACCGGCGGGCCAACCAGAATTAATGGCAGCAACGGAACGGGTTGAAGCATTCAAAGCAAAGGTGGCCTCCTTCAAGGATGGAGTTTCAAAGGCGGATGAGAAGGCACGTGAGGCCAAGGCAGGCAAGGAGGCACTCTCCGGTCAGTGGCTTCCCAGGATAAATCCATACGTAACAGGGATGGGGCAGCCGGGTCATGATTCTGCCAAATACCTCATTGCAGGGGCAACAGAGGATGCCAATGAACTGGCCCGCCGAAAGAAGATCTTTGATGAGGCACAGACCCTCTATGACGAATACAGCAAGGCGCAGTTTCCTGATGGAAAGACCCAAGAGCTTGAGATGGCTGAGGAGAAACTCGCCTACTCACTTGAGAGCTTCAAAAAGAGCTATGCTTCAATGAAGGAAAGCTTTTTTTCCAAGGCCTCCAAGATGATAGGAAATGCGGAGAAATGGCTGGATAAGGAGATGGCCGGGGATGATGGCAGTACGGTTCCCAATCTACTGCAAAAGGATATAGTTCCGCAGATAAAGGGTATTGTCGCATCCGCCGCATCTGCTGCCCCTGAAGACAAACGCGCAGTCGAAATGAACAAGCGTATCGAGGCGATCGAAAAAAAGGACAAGGAACTCAGGACTCTCAGGGTAAAGAGGATCTTCATGAAACCTGATTCATTCAAGGGGCCAGACCTCGCGGCTATCAAGAGCGCCGCAGCAGATTTTCTCAAGAAGGATAAAAGCGGGTCCACTGTGCTGAGGACAACAGTAACAAGCGGGGACTGGAAGGAAGAAAGGGTAGTTGAGCACACCGACACCACCAAGACCGCGGTACGCTACAGGATTACCAGGGAGGTTACTGCACAGATCGCAGCGAAGACAGGTGGGGATGTCTTTCTCTATACAATCCATGTTGCTAAAGACCAGCGTGCAGACGGGACTTGGGGCCCTTTATACGGCCATGTCATGTACTCGGATCCTATGCTCGAGGAAAACGTAAACAAATAGGCTTTTTTTTTTGCAGTAAAAACCCACCGCCCCCAGCCCCGGCGGCGCTGGGGGCGGTGGGTTTTTTGTGCCAGGGGGTGACGCACGCCTCCGTTTCGATCCTATTTACATGGGACGGAATAGCGTTTCTCTCGAAAATGGACCTTGGCCCTCTGACACCTTGGGCAGGTGAGCGAGTCCGAAAGCTCATTAAATGGAGTGCCAGGTTTGTATCCAGCCTCTGAGCATCCCTTGTCCGGTTCGTATTGATATCCGCAAGGGCACTGGTATGCGTGTATTTGTCTCCACTTGGTTTCAGGCATCGTTAGCCCTTATATATTACCGTACAAAGATCATTAAAGAATCAATCCGAATAGACCTGCTCACCCTCTATCCTCAGATACAAACCTGCTATAGTTCCGAGAGTATTCTCTTTGCCTCGGCAGCACCCTCGAAATTGGGATCAAGCTTTAAAGCCTTCTCGAGTTCTTCCTTCGCGAGGTCAGCATTTCCGTTTGCGTTGTGAGCAAGGCCCAGATGGTAACGTACCATGGCGTTGTCGGGGAGCCTCGCCACACTCGCTGATAGCTCCGAGATAGCGCTGTCATAGCTGCCCTTCTTATAGTAGATCCATCCCAATGTATCCATGACGCCGGCATCGTTGGGCAGCTTTTCTTTAGCAATCTTAGCGAGGCTGAGTGCGAAATCCAGATCCTTATCCTGAGATGCCAAAAGATAGGCAAGGTTATTAGCCGCGGGGGCGAAATCCGCTCTGATCTTTATTGCCTCGCGGTAATGCCTTTCTGAATCGGCAACTTTTTTTTGCATGTCGTAAACAGTGCCGAGCAGCATGTGTATGACCGGATCATCAGGCTTTTTGGCGAGTCCGGCCTGGTACTGTGCTATAGCCTTATCGAGATCCTTCTCCCTAAGGTATATCGCTGCAAGGGAATAATATGGTGGAAGATACTCCGGATTTTTTTCCAATGCAAATTTGAATGCCTTTTCAGCCGAGGTCAGGTCATTATTTGCCAGAAAGACCTCTCCCTTGAGATTATATAGGATGGCAAGGGCGAGGGGGATGTCCTTGAACTCCTCAATCTTTTTATCGCATCTTGAAATAGCGTCCTTATGCTGATTCCTGGCCACATGGATAGCAATTATCTCCGAGAACACGTCCAGGAGCTTGGGGTTAATAGCAATAGCCTTTTCAAGACTCAGCATCGCCTTGTCATGATCCTTCTGAAGGCGCTGGACAACGCCTAGACGATAATAGCCCGCGGGATTCTGGGGATTGATCCTGACAGCCGCCTCAAAATAAGGTCTGGCCCCTTCAAGATTGCCTTGATTGAAATAAGCAAGCCCGGCGATCATGTTTGACTGATAGTCATTCGGCAGGTTCATCAGCACCGCCTGAATTTCCTTGAGGGCCGATTCATAATTTCTACCGCCAAGATAGATGTCGGCAAGGAGTATCCTTGCCTTGATAAACCCCGGGTTCGGCTTTAGGGCCAGGTCAACGTAATTCTTGGCTCCCGTCATATCCCCATTCGTAAAATGGATGACACCCAGGAAATAATTGGCAGGTGATGAGTTTGGTGCATCCTTGATGATTCCTTCGAATAGGGCACGAGCCCTCTCAAGATCTCGGCCTGACATAGCCATTTCGCCCTGAAGCAATCTTGCCGGAACGGATTTAGGATCCTTTTCAAGCATTCTGGAAATATAAGCTTCGGCATCTTTTGTTCTTTGATTATCAAAATAAAACCTGACCATGACCTCCATAATCCCTAGGTTGTCAGGTTCTGCGGAGAGGGCCTGTTTATACATAGCCTCAGCGTCATCTTTTCGGCCTGTAGCAGAATAAAATGCCGCTGCTGCCATGTGAGGTCTTACGCCCTTCTTATTGGCCGTGATGGCCTTTTTGAAAGCGTCATCTGCCTTGTCATTCTGCTTAAGCCCTGCGTAGAAATTACCAAGAACAAGAAAAAGATCAACGCTTTCTGGATTATCCGATAGGAGCTTTAAGAGGACCCGCTCCGCTGAGTCAAAATCCTTTTTCTGATAGTACATTCCAAAGAGCGCCATTTGAAGTTGAAGATCCTTTGGGTCCTTTTCTATGGCGGCTTTAAGCACACTCTGGGCCCCGTCGTAGTCCTTTCTGGCCATGTGTATTCTCGCAAGGCCAAGCGCCGCGTTTGAATCACGCGGATCTCCGGATAAGACCTGCTCAAATATTACCTGGGCTTCGTCCAGATTTTTTTCCTGGCTCAGGAGGGCTGCCTTAAGAAGAAGCGCTTTTGAATTGCTTGGATCCTTGGTCAACACCAGATCAACTTTCTCCCTTGCCTGTTCTACCTTTCGGCCAAGGAGCAGAAAGGTGGCAACCTTTATCTGGGCTTCGAGATTTTCGGGGTTTAGCATGACGACCATGCTGTAAGCACCGAAGGCCTCCTTGGGGTCATTGAGTTTCAGACTTGCCTCGGCAAGTTGCCAGTAGGCATCAGTGAATCGGGGATCAAGCTTGATAGCGTTTTTAAATTCAAGCCTCGCGCTTTGGAATTCCTGCTTTTCGAGATAGGCCTTTCCCTTTTCGAAGTGGGCCATCTTTTTTTCTTCGTTGGAAGAGCAACCTGAAAATGAAAAAATCACACAGATAATAAGAATAAGACTAAAGAAACGTTGCATAGGAATTCCTCCGCATTTCATAACATCATCTCATCGAGGCCATACAAACTAGAAACGTTCTTATCATCAAATGGGTGGAAAAAAACTACTGAACCGAAAATTACCCTTTACTGTTTTGACTGTCAAGTGATAAGACCACTGGACAATGCTCGAATCAAAGGAAGAACAGAGAGATTTGATTTTGCGAAACACCTGTCTGCTAACCATATCATTTAATCCCGATAAACTCGAAGCGCCTATTGATAATTTACCGT
>JBGSUA010000067.1:0-2241 GCA_041753575.1 Desulfatiglandaceae bacterium | reverse complement strand
AAACGTGGCTATCCCCTTAACTCCGCATAGGTGACTGGAGCGGCACAGGAGCAGGCCCGCAAGAGGCGGTCGAATCCCTGGCCAGGCCAGAAACGGCGGTTGAATCGGTAGCAAAATTCATCGAGGTATTTCTGAAGATGCTTTCCCATGACCCCATGGTACGTACCGAGAATAAACGCCTTTGCGTTGGATACCATGATGTTAACCCACTTGAGGACGTCATAGTCGGGCTCACCCTTCTTGGGATAGACCACGACCGGGATGTGTTCATGGCCGATTTGCTTGGCGACGTTGAAGGCTGGCAGCCCATCGGTTTTGATAGACTGGCTGTCGGCCACCCGTTTTTGAAGCACGGCTTTGATGTGATCACCGTCAACGTTTTCGAGTACTTCCATTCTCGCGAAGGTGATCGCCTCATCCCTTGTCGCAGCCATGACGAGGACGGGAACTTTGCTTGTTCCGCGCCCTCGCTTGTCGCCGCCCTTTTTGACTCCGCCACTGAAGAAGGCGTCATCGACCTGGATCAAGCCAGCGAGCTGGTACCCAGCGTCTCGCGCCTCCATGGCCTTGCGTATCTTGTGCAGCATGGTCCAGGCGCACTTGAGGCCGATATCGATCTTTCGAGACAGGGCCAGAGCCGAGAGGCCACGCTTGTCCGTAGCGACCAGGTAGATAGCCCAGAACCACTTTACGAGCGGCGTCCTTGTGCGATGCATGACGGTTCCAGCAGTGAGCGAAGTCTGGAACTTGCACTCAACACACTGATACAAGGAACGATTTTCAAGGTAATAAGCTTCATGGAATCCGCACCGAGGACAACGGAAGCCCTCGGGCCAGCGCAATTGAAACAGGCGTTTCCGGCAGGCCTTCTCAGTTCCAAACCGGCGCTGGAAGGTGATCAAGTCCATGTCGAGGTAGGGCTTGGCCATGGCATATCTCCGCAACAGTCTAGATTATTAGCCGATTATATGGATATTGCGGAGCGAAGGCAATAGCCACGTAGTTAAAACAATTTTTGATGCATCTGCAACACATCCATGTGCTTTTAATATTACTCTAGCTGTTGACCTGATATCATTAAGGGCATGATTTTCATAATATTTGCAAACATTATAACCTTGATCCGAGGAAACACTCATGCAATAATTCTCATACACATTATCAAAATTTGTTGTTAAAACTATTTTAGGGTCAATTTCATGAAGAACCCTATGAATCGTTGATGGAGTATACTTGGGACGAATAAATTCATTTACAATATAATCACGAAAATCTGCTGCAGTTATTTTATCTTTTATTATCTGCGCTGCATCTAAGTATTGTTTTTCAACCAACATCTCTTCAACTATAGTTTTTTCAGCGCCATCAGCGAATGCCCCTAACAGTCCTCTAAGCAAAGCTTCCCAATCTGGAGGTGTTTTCTCTCCATTTTCAGATATACAGCCAGCAGAAACACCTGCACCCATAACAAATATACAGCGCCTTTCAGCAATCTCTATTATCAATGAATTTGACCACTGAATACTCATGATTAACTCGGAAACGAGATTTTAATATTGCTTGCAATCGACCTAGATATAATATCAAGCAGCCCCGAGTAATCTTTGGTCTGCTTAAATTGACTACCAACGATACCGTCAGAAGCTCCTAGAGAAAATATTGGTGAATTTACATTCTGCGACAGTGGAATCAAACTGTAAAGCTGAGGAACATCTCCCAACTTTAAAGAATCAATAGTAGCTCCTTTAATAAATAAACTTCCCAATGACATCTCAATTTCATCAGGAATACCAACAAGTATTTTTTCAAAAGCTTTGGTTGGTCGCCTAACACCTTCCTTCGCTTTCGTAATATACTGCTGCAAAGTATATCCAATAAATCCTTTGAGCACTCCAGGTCTATCTCTAAGGCCATATTTAGCAATTCTTCCAGAATACTTATCGTTACAAAGCTTTACACCATTAACATAGTCATTAATCCACTGAAACAACCAATTTGCAATATTTCTAATCCCAACGATACTAAAAATATCGCATCCCATCGGTGTCAAAAAATAATCACACCCCAACAACACCGTGCGATTTATTGACCCTAAACTCGGGCCAAGATCAATAAAACACAAATCATAATCACTCTTCACTTTATTTAACAACAAATGCATCCAATTTATCTTCCTGAATCCACCAATCTCCCCCGCGATTGATTCAAACCAAGCTTGACTAAGCCTATCTTCAATCATTG
>JBGSUA010000066.1:0-58495 GCA_041753575.1 Desulfatiglandaceae bacterium | reverse complement strand
AGGCAGGACCTTTTCAACATCCTGGGCAACAAGGCCGATCTGTCTCTCCTTGCTCAATCCCCTATCCGGATTTTCATCGGTTTTCCATCTGAAGGATACCCCCTTCAGGCTTGTGACCTTCTCAAGAGACCCATCGAGGGGTTGGATATCTTTCTTGAGGGATATATCAGATGGGGAGGAGACATCGGCTATGTTAAGGCTTCCGTTTATCTTGACAATGCGGTTGTCGAACTCCCCGTAGATGAGAGGGGTTGAAGAATCGGAGTTGTGTATGTAAAGCCTGTTGGAGCCTGTCTCGCTATATCCGGCACTGTAACCCACAAAGACGTTATTGGTGCCTGCGGTGTTCGAGTAACCGGCATAGTCGCCCAGAAAGGTGTTTTTGTTGCCGGTGGTGTTTGATAAACCGGCCTCTGCTCCCAGGAAGGCGTTGCAGTAGCCGGTGGTGTTCGCGAAACCGGCATACGTTCCCAGGAAGGTGTTCCAGTAGCCGGTGGTGTTTGCGTTACCGGCACCGCGTCCCAGGAAGGCGTTGCCATTGCCGGTGGTGTTCCAGTAACCGGCCCCTGCTCCCAGGAAGGCGTTGGAGTTGCCGGTAGTGTTTGAATAACCGGCCGATCTTCCGATAAAGGCGTTGTCGTAGCCGGTGAGGTTTGAGTAACCGGCCTGCGTTCCCAGAAAGGCGTTGTAGTTGCCGTAGGTGTTTGAGTAACCGGCCTCTGCTCCCAGGAAGGCGTTGGAGTTGCCGGCGGTGTTATCTTTACCAGCATGGTATCCGATAAATGTGTTGTCGTTGCCGGTGGTGGTCCAGAAACCGGCTGACTTGCCTACAAATGTGTTGGCTATACCCTTTGTTCCGGCCCACATTCCGTAGGAGGTGGTGCTGTCTCCTTCCGTCCCCTTGAGTATTCCCGCTTCAGGGCTCTCCCCTGTGCCCACCGCAATGACCCCCGCCCCGGCCTGGGTGCTTTCTTCTTCCTTGATCTCCCTTATTGTCTCCCTGATCTCCGTATCCGTTCTCACATACTCCCTTACCTTCTCCTTTACCGCATCCTCCATGCCGGTCAGGGCTATGGATGCCTCTATCCTGAAACGGTTGCCTGCGGACCACTGTCCTTCCCCGTTTGAGTCAAAGGCCTTTACATACCATATATAACTCTCCCCTGTTAGCAGTGCATCGCTTCCTGATGGGCTCCAGGAGAGGGCAGGGGCAGGGATATCCACCCTCATGACAAGCTCGCCGGTCTGCGCCATCTCCTCATAGCCTGCAGCATCCTCCACGGCCTTGAATACCTCCAGCCTGTATCCCACAGCCCCTTCCACAGCAGACCAACTAAAGGTCGGCAAAACACTGCCGATTACAGCCTCTCCTGTTCCAACTCCCGGAGATACCCCCACCGGGCCTGCTGGAAATGAATAGGCAGCGGCAATGCAGACACCCAGCACACAGAGACAAATCAGAAATACTCTTTTCATCTTGTTTCCCTCCTGTATAGTTGTCTAATTCAACGTAGAAATCCCCACCCTATGGGTGGAATGATGGGGACTGGCTAAGCCGGTC
Organism: Desulfatiglandaceae bacterium; assembly: GCA_041753575.1. Lineage (GTDB taxonomy): Bacteria > Desulfobacterota > DSM-4660 > Desulfatiglandales > Desulfatiglandaceae > CG2-30-51-40. Next base: position 56,934 of record JBGSUA010000066.1, on the reverse strand, counting down.
CCGGATGGGAATGGCCGAAAAGGCTGCCCACTGCTATCCTTACGAAGGGTTGTTACCGCAACGACTAAGTAAGGAGGGAGCAGTGAGCAGCAGGTTTCGTAAGTTATCACATACGATATGGCACTGTCAGTATTGCGTTGTTTGGGTGCCGAAGTATCGGTTCGGAATTTTGACGGGGAAAGTGAAAGAGGCTTGTGGAAGCAGTATCCAGGCGATCTGTGGTTACGCTGGGTGTGAAGTTGTGGAGCTGAATTTGCGACCGGATCATGTGCATCTGCTGATGATGGTGCCGCCGAAGTTATCGATATCGGAATTTCTGGGCAGGATGAAAGGGCAGACATCAATGAAAATATTCCACAAGGGTCCCGATTCTAAATTCTACTACCCCGACGGTTGATCCGTACCAACCTCCCCCCTCAGGGACGGAATGATTGGATATGGTGCTTTTCTCGTAATGCTAGTCAGCTACGTCTCAAAGAAAGAGCAAACATCTTGGCTTGGCGCTTTGTTTGCGAGGCAACTTCCTGTGGGGCATACCAGAGCGGAGCATCACAATTATAAAATCGTGGACATTCAATCATCGTCAACCTCCTGGCGAAAAGTCATCGGCGGTTGCTTTGCGCACTCGGACATCCAAAATTTGATGACGGCACGCGCCTTGGCCGCCGAGCACGGCAAGGTTGAGCCTCCTCTCTCCGCCTTCAGGATGGGGATCAAGAGTTCTGCGGCCTCTTCATAGGTTACATCAATATCCTCTCCGACCTTTGCCTCAAGTTTTTCAATCCTGGCATTCAAATTCATCATGGCACTCCTTTCGCTGCGAGTCTCTTTTCTACTGCATCTATCCGTGCTACCAAATCTTCGTGTTCACTTAATTTCAACCCCATCTCAAGGACGGTTTTTGCCGCTGATACACGGGATGCAGATGAAGCATCGCCGTCTCCCATAATCATCTTCAACGTCTCCACCGCCTCCCCCATTGCTGCCTGAAGTCGCGCAGTCGCGACGTTTGTCGCCTCCCGCCGGGCCTGCCTATAGGCTTCCTGGAAAACCTGGTCGCTGAGCCATCCGAAGATACTTCGAGGGCTCACCTTAACGGCCCGTGCCGCATCCTTGACATTTGCGGAACTGAGCAAAGCAAGAATTGCTCTCTCCTGAATTGCGGAAAGACTTTCTCGCTTTTTCCCAATTTTTCCTTCTTTATGATCATCTTTGGCCATTTGTGTGAACCTCTAGTTTCTCTATATACCGGCACCGCCCCTGCGCTGAACAGTTATGCCGGACAATTATTTTTCCATCCGGCCCCCCCTGCCTTTCTGAGCTGATCTGAAACGTTAAACCCTAAAGGGTTTTAACCGTTCAGCTCTCAGCAGAACTCAGAGCGGTTAGGCAGAACGGTTAACGGTTCTGTGTTTTTAACAGTTCTGTTATCTCTGCCTGATCCATTTTTCGTGTCTTCTATTGCCTCTTTCTTCCCTGGTGATAAGCGGCGGACTGTTCCCTGCTGTTGCCCAGTTAACGAAGTCTCTGATCCGGTTGTCGCCAAGTCCGGATCTTGCCTTGAACTCTGCCTTAAAATCTGTTATGCTCATCTCGTCGCGAAGAATGCCCAGTGCAATGGGCAAATAGTCAGATAAGTGTGTCACTCTCTTGGTTTTTGAAGTCATCTTCGTTGGTGCGATACCGGTACTCAGCGTGAAGCAATATGCGCCGGTATCGCTTTCTTCCCACTTGATAACCTTTGGCTCCTGTGGGCGGTAATTTCTCAAAACCAACTCAATGACATAGCTGTCATCTTCGCTCGCGTGAGGCGTTATGACTAATGAGCTGTCAAAATCCCTTGCCAGGATTCCGCCGCCGGCGCCCCGGTCAATGACGGCCCTTTCGCCCACTGAACCTTTGGGATCGTGATGTACATAGCCAACTGCCGCTTCAAACGTTTCTGCAAGTTCATCTATCGCGGCCAGAGTACCCTTCATGCCATCGCGGCCATTCGAGTTCTCGTCGCCCTCAAGGATTTTGTATAATGGGTCTATTGTTATAAGGTCGGGGTTTGTGATCTCCGCATATGTCTTTATTTCCTCAATGGCCTTGCAGCCGGACAGCCCAGACCCCCTGGCGTTCAAGATATGCATACGATCCCCCAGATCATCCGCCGTTATCCCTAATGCCTGGCACATGCTAATGAGCCTTCTTTGATAATGATGTGCCTGGACTTCAAATTGGACATGCAGCACACGGCGCGGCCTGGGCACGCTCCATCCAAGAAAAGGACGGCCTGCCGCGAGACAGATAATGAGCTGCAACTTGAAAAACGTTTTTCTCGATTTGCTGCTTCCTATGACTACCAGCTTGTCGCCTACGTCAAAGATCCCTTCGACGATTGGGTCAACGGCGGTTAACGGTTCTGTCAACCATTCAGCGGCTTTTTTCAGGCTTAACACCTTCTGACCGTCGGCTTCCCTCATCTGATCTTCAAACTCCTTCAGCGGCATACAGGTCTAGCCTCCGGTGATAACCAAAGAATTTTTTGGACGGTACCTTTCTCTCCCCTAAGATGCCCAGGAAGTCGGCTCAGCCGCGCCGGATTAGAACATGCCTTATCAACCCCCAGAGGCGCTAAAATCCTTTCGTAAAGCCCCGCCTTGATTTGAGCGTACCAGTGTTCTAAAAGCTCAATTTTGGCTATATTCTGAACATCCAGAAGTGCGTGGATTGACTTGCCGCCACTGTCAACTAAGGACCGGATAGGTAGCTTGGCTGTGGCCCAAAACCTGATTTGATCTTCACGCCTCAAATTGTCAAATTCGACAAGGCAATATTTGAACCTTGAAACGTTACCGTCACCTCGAAAGGTCTCCTTGTCGCCGGTCCTGGTAGGTGCAGCGGCGCCGGTTAATGGATTGATAAGAATATGCGGTGCGGTTTTTCCACCCCTGCCAAAGTGTTTGATCCACTCCTTCGCGGGCCGGATTGTCTCGCCCAGGATACCTGGTTGCTCACGGTCACCTATCCAAAGAAGGTCCTCTGGTCCAAAGAGGCTCTCAAGGAATAATGCCGTGTCCTTCTCCGGCTTGTCTACCAACCGGATCGGAGACGATTCCCACAAATCCGCCTCTGTCATATCGCTTTGGTCAATGAACCGCTGGACAGTCACCTGTCCGTTGCGGATAACAGGCTTTGGAGATGGCATATAAGGGCGGGTTCCATGACTGGCCTTTGCAATGGCGTCGGTGATCTCCCGGTCAGACACTTTACGCCGACCTTCAGGAATAGATTTACGAACATCACTAAAGACTTGATCTGGTGGCAACCCGGCCATTGCGCCATAGTTGCTCACAGTGAGTAAGTAGGGGTGGCAGCCTGTTCCTGGTGAGGGTATACTACTTACTGCGTCCTTATATTTCGTCGTCGCCTTCTCTAGTATGTCAGGCTTGACAATTCTAAAATGATTGCTATGAGTTACCATCATTGGCCCTCCCGGTTTCAGAAGAAACTAGGACGGCCAAGAGGCCCGAAAAACTGTTATCAACCATCTTCACAATCTCCCCTGAGCTTAGGCCCCTCATGCTCTCAAGCGAGGGGAGGACCTTCAACTCTTCGAGAACTCGCTCCCTGTCTGGAAACCATGTCAAACCTTGTATCCACTCATCAACCCCTGTTTCTCTACGAACCGAAGCGCCATCTCTTGTCTTCATCGCAAATACCTCCTTTCAAATCCGAGGATTTGACTCCTGGTGAATCCATAACCCACTGCTCAAGCTCAGACCTTACAAACATCAACCGCCCCGCAACCTTCCGAAATGGTATCAACTGCCGTAATACCAGGTTTCGGACAGCTGCCGGAGACCGTCTAAGGAGTTCCGCCGTTTCTCTAGTGTTCAAGAACTCGCGCAAATATCCTTCCCCAATAGCTCCGGATCACACCCCAGAGCTTTTATCCAGGTCTCCTGATCTTTCGGAGACAGTGATCGCCTTCCGCGAATGACTTTGGAAATCATAGACTCATGGGTCCTAACCACTTGTGCAAACTCAAATTGAGTCCCAAATTTCGATATGATCAGGCCTTTCAACTCCTTATTCATTTCAAAACCTCCATGGCATGGTATATACTATGCCATATAACAGACAAAAAAATTATTCTTGTAGTGCAGTATCCACAAATTTAACTAGCTTTCGAAAGTTGATGATAAAAATATCGTCCCACAAAGTAGCATCCCCTTGCGCACGAGATCTGAAATCAAAGTATATAACCCCACCTCCTAAATTTGTCTGATCAAAAAAATTGATTATCAACCCACTATTGAGGTCAACAGCGCTTCTCACTTTCAGAATACGACCTTCCAGTTCGACTCCAGAATAAACAACATCTAAAAAACCATCCACCCATTTATCTTGCCAGCGAACGACAAAATGGGTAATAGTTGATTCAATCCCATCTATCTCCGGCAGATTCCTTCTATACATCGACATATCAGTGATGGCCTTTGCTGCCTCATCCCTCACAAAGCCCCGGTCAATAAGTTTCTTGAATAGAGCGACCATATATACATCCCATTTCGTGAACTCTGCTGGCAAACCTTGACCTGGGGCTGGCACTGAAGGCTTTACATAGCCTCTAACCATCCAATCACGCAATCTCTCGCGCGTAATTCGCAGAGTTTTCACAATATCTGTTGTCGTGTATGTCTGTTCCATAGCCACCCCAAAACTTAGTTGGTATAATCTATACATACTAAACTTTTTTGTCAAGATATTTTATTTCTGACATTCAGTTATAGGATTATCCAATATCTTTTATCAGATAAATTTGAAAATAGACGGTGTGAAAAATGGTGGAATTTTGGTGGTGAAAAGTTTTTTTCTCTGGACGCCGAGTGATATTTCAGATATATAAAAAAATTTTTTTATACACTAAGATAAACTTTCCCGAAAAATGAAAAAAGGCCTATAAGCCATTGATTTAGCTTATAGACCTTTTACTTTTTACTGGAGGCGGCAACCGGACTCGAACCGGTGAATAACGGTTTTGCAGACCGCTGCCTTAGCCACTTGGCTATGCCGCCTGATATCGGTGAAGGCCGTCAGGGCCGACCTTTAAAGGCTGGAGCGGGAAACGGGACTTGAACCCGCGACAACCACGTTGGCAACGTGGAGCTCTACCAGCTGAGCTATTCCCGCCTGGAAAGATTTTATTTTACATACACCAAGGATCTTGTCAACAAAAAACCGCGTTCCTTTCATCTTCCCTCTGCCAGAAAGGAGTTGTAATATTCCATTACTTTCTTCACAAAGGCCTCGGTTTCAGGGATTCGCGGGATTTTGCCACCGGCCGCCACCTTCTCCGGACCGGCGTTATAGCCTGCGAGGGCCAGCCCTTTGTCACCGTTGAATCGGTTCAGGAGCATGCTCAGGTATCTGGTTCCCCCGAATATATTTTCTGCAGGGTCAAAGGAATCTTTTACGGCCAAGGCTTCGGCAGTGCCAGGCATAAGCTGCATAAGGCCCTTTGCCCCCTTAACGGAGACCGCCCTGTGATCAAAATCTGATTCCGTCTTGATGACGGCCTTAACCAACAGGGGATCAACTCCGAACCTGTCCGCCGCCTGTTTTATTACGGTTTCATAATCGCCAATCGCTTCTACTATAGTCTTTCTTTCGGGAGTTTTGATGTAGAGCTGATATCGGGTATCAGGCTTTATGTTGGTGAAATGCCAGACTCCCTCTTTGTCCAGATATCTGTAAATATCGGCGAAGGAAAGGTCAGCGAAAAGAATCGCAATTGCGATAAAAAGAAGAGCCCATATCCTTCCCTGATTCTTTCTTATCATTGCCCGAGCTTTTTCCAATCAGCCAGGAATTTCTCAAGTCCCACATCCGTAAGCGGATGCTTTATGAGCTGCCGAATGACTGAAAAAGGAATAGTTGCAATATCCGCGCCCATCATGGCCGCATCCAGCACGTGTAGCGGATTTCTTACGCTGGCGACGATGATTTCGGTATCATAATCATAGTTGTCGTATATGGATATTATCTGTTCCACCAGCTCCATGCCGTTTTGTCCCGCGTCATCAAGCCTGCCCACGAAGGGACTGATGTAATTGGCTCCGGCCTTGGCCGCCAGAAGGGCCTGTACGCCTGAAAAGCAAAGTGTTACGTTTGTCTTGATGCCTTCCCCGGAAAGAACCCTTACCGCCTTGAGGCCCTCTTCTATAAGCGGGATCTTGACAACTACGTTGTCGGCTATCTCCATGAGAGATCTTGCCTCCTTTATCATTCCTTCCGCATTGAGGCTTACCACCTCAGCATTCACAGGACCGTCCACCAGACTGCAGATCTCCTTTATAAGGCCCCTGAATTCGCGTTTCTCCTTTGCTGCCAGGCTCGGGTTGGTGGTTACGCCGTCAACCATCCCAAGTTCCTTTGCCTTCTTTATTTCTTCTATGTTTGCCGTATCAATAAAAAACTTCATAAATCCTCCCTGAATCTACAGTTACTTAAAGGTAATCCTTCTCACAAAGCCTCTTTGTTCTGCCTTTCAAACTCATCCGCACACCGGGCGGAACAGAAATAGTATCGTTTTCCATTTATTATTCTTGCCTCAGCCTGCCTCATGGGGATATATGTCCTGCACTGCGGGTCTTGAACCATTTCATCTATCGAGCCCTTAGGTTCGCTCCGAGGAATCTGCTTTCTTGCGACAAAAGATCTGACAAACCTGTACGCCAGATATCCGAGCAAAACTATCAACAGCAGTCGAATTATTCCCACCTGTCGTCCTCAATCCTTAAGACACTTTGACCCTCGTCCGGAAGACAGGCCAAAAGCTTTGAGATGGTAATGCCAAGAACTGGATGCCTCGCCTGAGGGGCCAGATCATTTAAGGGCATAAGCACAAACCTTCGCAGATGCATGAGAGGGTGCGGTATCGTGAGGTCATCTTGGGCAATCCTCTCATCCCCAAAAAGGAGGATATCCAGATCAATCACCCTCGGTCCCCATCTCTGGTTTCTCACCCTTCCCATCTTCTTTTCGATGCGAAGAAGATCTGTAATGAGATCCCCGGCCGAACCTGAAAAATCAAGACAGCAGACCGCGTTCAAAAACCAGTCCTGATCTTTAAAACCTACAGGCTCTGTTGAGTAAAGCCCTGACCGACCCGTTAACGCGCAGCACGGAAGTCTGGCAATCATATCGAGAGCGGCAATCAAGTTGGCCGCTCTGTCGCCAATATTGGAACCAAGGCCTATATAGACGTTCTTCTCCAAGAAAGGCCCTTCTTATAAACCTTAGAGGCTCAATGACTTGAGTCTCTTTATGGCCTCTTTCAGTCTTTCTTCTTTCTGGGTCAGGGCAATACGAAAATAGCCCTCACCCGGCTCCCCGAATCCGTTTCCCGGCGTCACCACCAAGCCCGCCTCCTCCAGGAGCCTGCCTGTAATTCCTGCGGATGTATATCCCTGTGGAACTTTAACCCAGAGATAGAAGGTGGCCTTGGGCTTTTGAAGGTTGAACCCTGCAGAAATAAGGCCTTCCGTCATGAGATCCCTTCTCCTCTGATAAATAGCGCACATCTCAGCCACACAGCTCTGCTCTCCCCTCAAGGCCTCAATGCCAGCCATCTGAACAGCCTGAAAGACACCCGAGTCAATGTTACTCTTGACGGCGCCGAGGCCCTCGATGGCGGATTCGTTTCCAACAGCAAAACCAATGCGCCACCCTGTCATGTTGTAGGTCTTTGAAAGCGAGTGAAATTCAATTCCCACCTCCATCGCCCCCTTTATTTCAAGGAAGCTGGAGGGACGGAATCCGTCAAAGGTCATCTCGGAATATGCCGCATCATGGCATACGATGATACCGCGCTTTCTGGCAAACGCTACAACCCGCTCAAAAAACTCCGGTTCGGCAGTTGCTGCGGTAGGGTTGTTGGGATAGTTTATGAAGATGGCCTTCGCAGAGGAAACAACATCGCTGGGAATCGCTTCCAGGTCGGGAAGAAATCCGTTTTCCTCCAGTAGCGGCATCACGTAAGAGCGGCCTCCCGCAAAGAGAGTTCCTATGTGGTACACAGGATAAGCGGGCGACGGCACCAGTACGATGTCGCCGGGATTTATGAATGCAAGAGGAAAGTGAGCAATTCCCTCCTTGCTGCCTATCAAAGACAACACCTCCTTAAGAGGCTCGGCTGTGACACCGAAACGCTCTTTATACCAGTCCGCCACGGCCTCCCGAAAGCCCTCCATGCCGGAATAAGAAGGATACCTGTGATTGAACGGATCTTCCACAGCCCTTTTCATTGCCTCAACAATATGTCCAGGTGTGGGAAGGTCAGGATCACCAACTCCAAGATCAATTATGTCAACGCCCCTTGCCCGTACCTCAGCCTTCTTTCTGTCTATCTCCTTAAATAGATAAGGCGGGAGCCTCCTGAGCCTTTCTGCCTTCTCAAACCTATCCATGAGAAATCCGCTTTCCTCCTGCTGCGCCTGGCAAACGATTCAAATTAAAATCAGGCATGGCCTATCTGAGACCAAGGACATCTTGCATATCATAAAGGCCTTTCGGTTGTCCCACCACCCAAAGGGCCGCCCTTACCGCTCCGCGGGCGAAATTATCCCTGTTATGCGCCCTGTGCGTGAGTTCAATCCTTTCGCCTATGCCTCCAAACATTATAGTGTGCTCTCCGGTTATATCCCCGGCTCGCCACGTCTGTATGCCAATCTCCTGGTCTGTCCTCTGGCCTATCATGCCTTTTCTCTCATAGACTCCCACCTTGTGGATATCTCTCCCTACGGCCTCTGCCACAAGCTGCGCGAGTTTCATGGCTGTACCGCTGGGGGCGTCTTTCTTGAGGCGATGATGCACTTCCAGTATCTCCATGTCATAATCGTTTCCCAGAATGCGGGCAATCTCGGATGCGAACTTGAACATGACATTCACCCCTACGCTCATATTCGGGGCCATGACGCATCGAATTTTGCCTGCAAGACTCCTGGCCTCTTCAAGCATCGTCCCAGAGATACCTGTTGTTCCAACTACCGCCGCAAGGCCGAGCTCGGCGGCAATTCTGAGATTCTCGATCGTTGATTCAGGCGCAGTAAAGTCAATGATGACATCCTTTCCCTGAGCCGCCTCACTGATGGAGCCTGAGATTGGAACACCCAGCTCCCCCAGACCGGCAACTATCCCCGCGTCCTTTCCAAGATCAGGGTGATTGGCCCTTTCTACCGCTCCGGCAAGAACGATATCTCCATTTTGGCGGATCATGTGAATGACCCTTTTCCCCATGCGGCCGGCGGCCCCTGCAACTACAGCCTTTATCATTTCTCAGTCTCCTGTCGGCAGAGCCAAATATCATATAGATAATGGAAAACCTGCGTATAACCGAGGGCGAAAACGGCAGCGCCCCCTCATCCTGCGGTCAGGAAATCAGGCCGTACTTCCTGATTACTCCAACAAGCTTATCCCTGTTTGCCTTGCCCATCTGGCACATGGGAAGCCTGAATTCCTCTTTGACCTTGCCCATAAGGGCCAAAGTGGTCTTGACCGGAATGGGATTTGTCTCATAGAACATGGCATGGCAGAAAGGCAGGAGTTCAAAAAAGATCCTTCTCGCCTCATCGGGCCTGCCTTCATTCCAGGCCTTCACCAGATCAGCTGTTTTGCGCGGCACCGCATTCGCTATCACAGAAACAACTCCCTTGCCGCCTATCGCAAGGACCGGCAGTGTCAGGTTGTCGTCACCGGACAAGAGGGTGATCTTATCTCCCGCAAGGTTTACCACATCAGCCATCTGACCTAGGTTTCCGCTCGCCTCCTTGATGGCTACAATCTCAGAAAGCTCCGCCAGTCTCGCAACCGTCTCAGGAACCATATTGACGCCCGTTCTTCCAGGTATGTTATATAGCACCTGAGGAAGCGGGGCCTCCTTGGCTATTGTCTTGAAATGCTGATACATGCCCTCCTGGGTTGGTTTGTTATAGTAGGGCACAACCTGCAATGTTGCATCAGCGCCCGACTTCTTGGCATGAAGTGTAAGCTCGCAAGCCTCTCTGGTGCTGTTTCCGCCTGTTCCAGCAATGACCGGGACCCTTTTTCTCACGGCCTCTATTGCTATCTCGATTACCCTGTTGTGTTCCTCCATGCTTAAGGTGGCAGACTCCCCTGTAGTTCCGCATGGCACTATCGCGCTGGTACCGTTTTCGATCTGAAATTCAATGAGTTCCCTGAAAGCGTCTTCATCCACCTCGCCGTTTCTAAAGGGCGTAATTATAGCGACTATCGAACCGCTGAACATGGCCTTTACCTCCTATTGCACTATCAGTTAGCTTGGTTAAAATGCCTCTTTGTCGAGGACGGCTTTGTAAATAAAAGATGTATTTCCTTCAAGAAATACCCTTTCAAAGCCGTCTCCCCTCGCCTCAAAGTGTATCACAAGAGTTTCACCACCCATGGTCTTCACCCTGACCGGCGATACGACATCTCCGCGCGCCGCTGCCGTAAGCGCGCAAGCGATGGCTCCTGTACCGCAGGCCAGAGTTTCCTCCTCAACGCCCCTTTCATAGGTCCTCATCATGATATCATTCACCCCCGTCACAACCATGAAGTCTGCATTTGTCCCTGCAGGCGCGAACCGGGGATGATACCGCACGGCCCTTCCCTCCGCCTTCGTATTGTGTCCAGCAAGATCTTCCACCCGAATAACGGCATGGGGAACGCCGGTGTTAATAAAATCCACTCTCCTTGATAAGCCTTTTGATACTCCTGGCGAGGGTAAATCCGCCGCTCCGCATGAATCTTTGAAAGCATCCTCATCCAGACTCAGTTCAAGGTCTCTTGATATCCCCGAGGGCTTGGGTATGAGAACCTTGACCGTCCTGCCGTTAACGGAAGCCCTTATCGTGCCCGCCAGGGTTTCAAAGGTCATTTCAGCATCTGCAATGCCGTTTAGATAAGCAAAGCGTGCCGCGCAACGGCTCCCGTTGCCGCACATCTCAACTTCCCCGCCGTCCGCGTTGAAAAAACGCCATGAGAAATCATAGTTTTTGGAGCCCATGATAAATATCAGGCCATCCGCTCCGACAGACACCCTTCTCCTGCAAAGGGGCTGGACCAACCCAACCATGTCTGTCTCGGAAATCTTCCCCGTCCTGTTGTCTATAAGGATAAAATCATTGCCGCTACCCTGCATCTTCCAGAATTCGATGCCTTCCATAAAATCACCTCTCCAGCAGGAACCGTGGTATGACCTCGCCTCTTACCAGATCCTCATAGGTCTCTCTTGACCTGATTATGTGATATCCATCCCCTTTTACAAGAACCTCGCACGGCCTTGGCCTTGAGTTGTAATTGGAAGACATACTGAATCCATATGCACCGGCACTCATTATGGCAGCTAATTCTCCTGGTTGCATGGCCTCGATGTCCCTGTCCCTGGCGAAGAAATCCCCTGATTCACAGATGGGACCAACTATATCGGCCTTTATCTTTTCGCGTCCCGGATCGCGCAACGGAACAACAGCATGATATGAATCATACAGGGTCGGCCGCACAAGGTCATTCATCGCGGCATCCACAATAATAAAATCTTTTGCCGCCGTTTTCTTCGTATATAAGACCTTTGTAACGAGGACACCTGCATTTCCGACAAGGACGCGGCCAGGTTCTAGGATCAGTGTAAGCTCCATACCGGAGAGTTCGCGCTTAACCGCCTCCGCATATTCTCCCGGATGGGGCGGCTCCTCCTCATTGTAGGTTATACCCAGGCCGCCTCCTATGTCCAGAAATTGTACTTTTGTCCCTTCATCCTCAAGGGCTATAATAAGGTCTTTAACCTTTCTTAAGGCATCCACAAAAGGGCTCACCATGGTGAGCTGCGAGCCTATGTGGCATGAAACGCCAACTACATCCAGCCCCTCTAGTTTAGAGGCGACTTTATAGTGAGAGATAGCCTCTGTTATATCTATCCCAAACTTGTTCTTCTTGAGGCCCGTTGAGATATATGGGTGGGTCTTGGGATCAACATCCGGGTTGACCCTGAAAGCGACAGGTGCCCTCTTTCCCATCCCAAGAGCCGCCTCGTCGAGCGCGCTCATCTCCTGTATGGATTCAAGGTTGAACATAAGGATTCCAGCCTCAAGGGCCCGGGCAAGGTCATCGCGGGTCTTTCCAACCCCGGAATAGACTATCTTATCGGGAGAAACGCCCGCCTTTAAAGCTCGGTAAAGCTCGCCGCCCGATACGATATCCACCCCTCCTCCTTCTGAAGCAAAGAGCCTTATCACTGCCAGGTTGGAGTTGGACTTCATCGAAAAGCAGGTAATATGCCTAGTCCCCGAAAAAGCCCCGTCAAAGGCTGCAAAATGACGAAGAAGGGTTGCCGCAGAATAAATATAGCAGGGGGTGCCCACCTCGTCGGCTATTGTTCTCACCGGAACATCTTCGCAATAAAGCTCATTTTCTTTGAAAACAAAATGATTCATAATTGTCATAATAGATCTTTACTATTTCTTATTGTTGATATCAGGTCTGGTGAGCTTCACCCTAGCCGAAGAAGGCCCCAGTGATCCATCCATTCCAAGTGCTCTGAGCTCAAAGAAGTGAACCTCGCCCCTCTTGAGTCCGCCTAATTGAATTCGAAAACGACCCTTTTCACCCAGCTCCAGCCTCTGTATCGAGACATCAATATAGTGAATGGGGCACCCTTCGCAAGGCTCTGCTGAAATGGGAAAAGCGGAGTGATAGATTCTGAATCCCATAAAACCGGAACTGCCGCCTTTGACTTCCTCCGGCCCCATCAGGGTTCCTTCTATGACTCCCTCTTCCCCTTGCCAATAGGCCTTGAGTTCGGAAGCCGTCATCTGATTGCTTGATTCCTTGGCCCTGGGCCATGCCTTTAGCCCGCATCCCGCCTGGAGGAGGACTAAAATCATCAGGGCGGCAAGCAATAAACGAGAAGCCTTAGTCAAGGCCCAGCTCCTTCTTTGCCTTCGCGATGCCTTCCCTCACGGTATCGGGCGCGGTACCGCCCTTCAATGTCCTCCTGGAGACCGAACCATCCGGTGTCAGCCACGCATAGATATCCTCCCCTATCTGGCGGGAAAAGCCCTTCATTTCTTCAATGGAAAGCTCGTGAAGTTCCTTACCGCGGTCGGAGGCGTAGAGTACTAGCTTCCCGGTTATTTCATGCGCCTTTCTGAAGGCTACGCCCTTGCCCACAAGGTATTCGGCAAGGTCGGTAGCGGTCAAAAATCCCTGACGGCTAGAATCCCTCAACCTCTGGATATCGAAGGTAAGCTCACCCAGAAGGGCCTTCATAACCTCAAGACAAATCTCTACGGTATCAACCGTATCAAAGAGGGCCTCCTTGTCCTCCTGGAGGTCCTTGTTATAGGCAAGGGGAAGACCTTTCATGACGGTTAGAAGCCCCATCAGGTGGCCATAGACACGGCCGGTTTTACCGCGTATCAGTTCAGGGACATCCGGGTTTTTCTTCTGCGGCATGATGGAGCTTCCTGTGCAGAATGAATCCGAGATGCTCACAAATCTAAATTCCTGGCTGTTCCATAGGATTATCTCCTCACTCATCCTGCTCAAGTGCATCATAAGAAGGGACGCGTCGAAAAGGTATTCCAGAACAAAGTCACGGTCGCTTACCGCATCCATACTGTTAGCGGAAATCCCTTCAAAACCAAGCTCTCGCGCGACCATATCGCGATCCAGCTTGAATGTTGAACCGGCAAGCGCGGCGCTCCCCAAGGGAAGTATATTGATCCGTGAAAGGCTCTCCTGGAAACGCTCTCCGTCACGCTTCAACATCTCATAGTATGCCATGAGATGATGGGCCAAAACTACCGGCTGAGCCCTCTGGAGATGGGTATAGCCCGGCATGATCGTGTCAGTGTGCTTTTCCGCAAGGAGCACAACTGCCTTCATTGATTCTCTGATAAGACCGGAGATCCTTCGAACGGCATCCCTGACATAGAGTCTCACATCCAGAGCCACCTGGTCGTTTCTGCTTCTCCCGGTATGGAGCTTCTCCCCTGCCGGTCCTGCATATTCCAAAAGGATCTTTTCTACAAAGCTGTGTATGTCTTCATAATCATCCTCAGGCACCAGCTCGCGGCGATCCATCTTTGTCTTTATCTCCCCGAGTGCTTCTATTATATGGGCAGACTCATTTTCCGAGATGATGCCGCATCTGCCGAGCATACGGCAGTGGGCAATGCTACCGTCGATATCCTGGGCATAAAGTCTCTTGTCAAAGCCTATGGAGGAGTTGAATCTATTGACGAGGAGATCGGTCTTCATTCGGAACCGCCCCCCCCAGAGTTTGTCTCCCATGTCTCTATACCCTGCCTCTAGCCTCTCGAGCATCCCTCAAGGAGCCTTGCTATCTTGAGTCTGAGCCCATTTAGCCTTATGAAGCCTTCGGCATCCTTCTGGTTATATACGTCCTCTCCCTCAAAGGTAGCGAACTGAGGATGGTAAAGGGAGAAATCAGACTTTCGGCCTACCACTGTACAGGTGCCTTTATAAAGTTTAAGGCGCACCAAACCGCTTACCTTCTTTTGCGTTTCATCTATGAGTGTCTGAAGCATCCTTCTCTCCGGCGAGATCCAGTAGCCGTTGTAAACAAGCTCCGAATATCTCGGGATGAGAGAGTCCCTTATGTGCATTACCTCACGGTCTAACGTGATAGACTCCATGGCCTGGTGCGCTATCCTGGCAATGGTTCCGCCGGGTGTTTCATAAACCCCCCTGGACTTCATTCCCACATAGCGATTTTCCACCATATCAACCCTTCCGATACCGTTTTGTCCTCCCAGCTCATTGAGCTTTGCCAGCATAACGGCAGGGGTCATTCTCTCCCCGTCTATGCTTATGGGATCACCCTGTTCAAAACCTACTTCAACATAAAGGGCCTTGTCAGGGGCACTCTGAGGCGACACAGTCAGGACGAACATATCCTCCGGAGGCTCTGCCCAAACGTCCTCCAGGATGCCTCCCTCGAAACTTATATGGAGGAGGTTCCTGTCGCTTGAATAGGGCCTGGCCTTGGTGACGGGGACAGGAATACCCTTTTCCTTGGCGTAGCCGACAAGGTCCTCCCTTCCTTTGAAGTTCCATATACGCCATGGCGCAATTATCTTGAGCCTGGGTTCAAGGGCCATGTATGCGAGTTCAAATCTCACCTGGTCGTTGCCCTTGCCGGTAGCTCCATGGCTGACCGCATCAGCTCCCACAGTTCTTGCGACCTCAACCTGCCTTGATGCTATGAGCGGTCGCGCGAGAGATGTGCCAAGCAGATAATTTGATTCGTACGCGGCATTTGCCCTCAAGGCTGCCCAGACATAGTCCCTTACAAACTCCTCCCTCAGGTCCTCAACTATTACCTGGTCCGCGCCGGTCTTGAGGGCCTTTTCTCTTACCTCCAGGATCTCATCCCCCTGACCCAGATCCGCCGCAAAAGCCACGACCGGACATCCGTAAGTCTCCCTCAGCCAGGTCAGTATCACCGAGGTGTCGAGTCCCCCGGAGTATGCAAGCACGATTTTTTCTATAGCCATTTTCCTTAGATCTCCTTCTCTTATACCCTGCGCTCCTGATCCGCGGATATCATTCCATGCCCCGCATGATCAAGGTCTCCAAAAGTGCCTGGTGTAAATGCATCTTGTTTTCGGCCTGATCAAATACAACGGAGTTAGGCCCCTCAAGCACCTCTTCCTCTATTTCCTCGCCCCTGTGGGCGGGCAGGCAGTGCATCACAATGGCACCGGGCTTGGCCGTCTTGACAAGGGATCTGTTTACCTGATAGTCCCTGAAAACAACCTTTCTTTGCTCCGCCTCTTTCTCCTGTCCCATGCTGGCCCATACATCGGTATTGATTACATCGGCTCCTTCCACGGCCTCAATGGGCTCCTTGACGACCCGGACATTTGTGCCGGCAGCATCAAGAACCCATTCATCCGGCCTATATCCGTCAGGGCAGGCGAGAACCAGTTCGAATCCCAGAATTGAAGCGGCGTTGATCCATGAATTGGCGACATTATTGCCGTCTCCGATCCAGGCCGCCTTGAAATTGTCCAGTCTGCCGATCTTTTCTTTTACCGTCATAAGATCGCTCAAGATCTGGCAGGGATGATACTTATCCGTAAGGGCATTAATGACGGGGATGGATGCCCAGTGGGCCATTTCCTCAAGTTCCTCCTGCCGATAAGTCCTGACGGCGAGGATATCAAGATAGCGCGAAAGAACCCTGGCAGTATCTCTTACAGGCTCGTTTCTGGATATCTGGGTATCAGTGCCTGTCATAAAGATCGTGCTTCCCCCCAGCCTGAACATGGCCGTCTGAAAAGAAACGCGGGTGCGTGTAGAGGCCTTGACGAACATCAGCCCAAGCACCTTTCCCTCAAAACGCCTCTGCGGTTTCCTGCCGCCTCTTTTTATGTCAATCGCTCGCTCGATAACCCCGAGTATTTCATCTCCCGTTAGATCCCTGAGTGTCAGGACGTCCTTTTTCATCTTCTAGTTCCGTTTAGCCTTTCCAAATTCATCCAGCGCCCTGTCCAGAGCCTGGATGAGCGCGTCTATGTCTGCCTCTTGTACCACAAGAGGAGGAATAAAGCGCAGCACCGTATCATGGGTACAGTTGATGAGAAATCCCTGCGCCATGCAGTTTTTTACAATCTCGCCGCAGGGCATTTCAAGCTCCATTCCCAGGATAAGCCCCTTGCCCCTTACTTCCTTCACAAAAGGATACTTCTTTGAAAGGGCTATAAGCCTGTTCTTGAAATATTCACCCACAGTCCTGCAGTGCTCAATCAGTCCCTCGTTGAGCATCGTATTTAAGACAGCCTTCGCAACGGCGGCGACCAATGGAGTGCCCCCGAATGTGGTCGCGTGGCTACCGGGGCCGAAGGCCTGGCCTATACAGTCGTGCGCCAGCATGGCTCCTATGGGAAGTCCGTTACCAAGGGCCTTTGCAAGTGTCATTATGTCTGGTTTAACCCCGAAATGCTCGTGGGCGAAGAGCTTTCCTGTCCTACCCATGCCTACCTGCACCTCATCAAAGATCAGGAGCAGTTTGTTTCTGTCGCAGAACGACCTGACTGATTCGAGATAATGGGCATCCGGAATCACAATCCCTCCCTCACCCTGAATAGGCTCAAGCATGACGGCGCAAACCGTCTTGTCGAGGGCCTTTTCCAGGGACTCCATGTCGTTAAAAGGCACGAAAAGGAATCCTCCAAGTAGAGGATCGAAGCCGATCTGTACCTTCTTTTGACCGGTTGCTGAAAGGGTGCCCATGGTTCTTCCGTGGAAGGAGTTCTCCATTGATATTATTACATGCCTGCCTGGTCCGAAGGTCTCCCTGGAATATCTCCTTGCAAGCTTAATGGCGGCCTCGTTCGCCTCTGCCCCGCTGTTACAGAAAAAGACCTTATCCGCAAAGGAGTTTTCTACCAGCATCTGGGCAAGATCCGTCTGAGGCTTCGTGTAATAGAGGTTCGATACATGGATCAATGTGCGGGCCTGCTCTACGATGGCCTTGGAGACGACAGGAGAGCTATGTCCAAGAGCGCAGACCGCGATGCCCCCTACAAAGTCCAGATATTCCTTGCCTTCCTCGCTCCAGACCCTGACACCTTCACCCTTTACCAGAGTCAGCGGAAAACGGGCGTAAGTGTTGAACATATATTTGTCAGCCCGCTTCATTGTGGTAAGTTCATCTTGCATAGAAAGCCTTTCTCCTTTCCCCTTAACAGGCCGTTGAAAAACGCCCACCTGCCACGTTTTGCTCATCCCTCGTCTCTGCGGCGTACTTACATGTACGCCTCATTCCTCGAAATTCGTCCTCGCATACGCCCTGACGCCCTACCCTCCGGGCGGGTCCCCTTAAGCGCAGGCCTTGGCGCGTTTTCCCTCATCCTGTGAAAAGCGGTTTTTTCAACACGCTGTTAAAACCATTTAAGGCACTATCTCCGTGCCTATGCCCATCTTTGTAAAGACCTCCAGCAGGATAGCATGCTCCATTCTTCCGTCCACTATGTGGGCCTTTTTTACTCCGCCCTTCAAGGCGTCAAGACAGCCGTTGACCTTCGGGATCATTCCTCCCTTAATAAAGCCTCCTGATATAAGATTCTGCGACTCATCCGCCTTCAAAGTGGTTATGAGTTCTCCATCAGCCCCCATCACCCCGGCAGTATCGGTAAGCAGTACCAGTTTTCTCGCCCCAAGGGCCATGGCTACGTGACCCGCTACTACATCGGCGTTTATATTGAAAGTCTCACCCTGCTCGCCTCCCGCAACAGGGGCTATGACGGGAATAAATTCACTGTCAAGAAGGTTATTGAGGATCATTGTATTTACCGCCGTTATCTCTCCAACGAGTCCTATGTCAATTATCTCAGTTGGCTGATCCACGCCTCTGTTCCTGAGATATCTTAGTTTTCTTGCAGTTAGTAGGTTTCCGTCCTTCCCTGAAAGCCCTACGGCCCTTCCTCCGCTTCGGTTGATCAGACTGACGATCTCCTTGTTGACCTTGCCCACAAGAACCATTTCAACCACATCCATCGTCTTCTCATCCGTCACCCTCATACCTTCCACAAACCTTGACTCGATGGAAAGCCTCTTGAGAAGTTCGCCGATCTGCGGTCCGCCGCCGTGGACAACTATTGGATTTATTCCAACATATTTCATAAGGACAATATCGAGGGCGAATCCCCTTTTGAGTTCCTCATCCACCATGGCATGGCCACCATATTTGATGACCATGGTGGCGCCTTTAAAACGCTGGATATACGGCAGGGCCTCTATGAGAATCTTTGCCCTTTCGGTATCACTGATCATAGTATGTACCTGCTGAGATTTTCGTCTTCCAGTATCTCCTCAAGCTTTTCATAGACATATCCCTTAGTGATGGAAACCGTTCCGGAACCTTTATCAGGGGCTTCGAATGATATCTCATCTAGGAGCTTTTCCATCACCGTGTGGAGCCTTCTTGCGCCTATGTTCTCCATCCGGTCATTTACCTCATGGGCAATTTCGGCTATCTCATCCACGGCTTCATCCTCAAAGATCAGATCAATACCTTCTGTCAGGAGAAGCGCCTTATACTGGGTCAGCAAGGCGTTCTTCGGCTCCTTGAGTATCCTGACAAAATCCTCCTTTGACAGCGGATCCAGTTCCACCCTTATGGGAAACCTTCCCTGGAGTTCCGGCAGCAGGTCTGAAGGCTTGCTGACGTTGAAGGCCCCTGCGGCGATAAAAAGAATGTGGTCTGTCTTCACCATTCCGTATTTGGTAATCACAGTTGAGCCTTCAATAATGGGCAGCAGATCCCTCTGGACCCCTTCCCTGGAGACATCCGGGCCATAGGATGCGCCGCTACCGCCGATCTTATCCAGTTCATCCAGGAATATGATCCCGTTTTGCTCTGTGAGCCTTACGGCCTGTTCAACAACCCTGTCCATATCAATGAGCTTCTGCGATTCCTCCTGAAACATAATTTCTTTCGCCTCAGGGATTTTTACCTTCCTTTTCTTCTTTTTCTGGGGAAGGATATTGCCGAACATCTCCCTGATATTGAGTTCCATCTCCTCCATGCCGGCGCTGGAAAATATCTCCACCATGGGCACGGCGTTGTTCGTGACCTCTAGTTCCACATATCGCTCATCAAGCTTTCCCTTTCTGAGCATCCTGCGAAGCTTCTCTCTGGTTGAAAGGGTTTCGCTTTTCTCGACCTTGACTACTTCCAGAAGCTTTTCCTTTTCCGCTCCCTCTTCCTTGACCTCATCTTTTTTCTTGGGCAGAAGGAGATCCAGCACCTTCTCCTCAGCCAACTCCCAGGCTTTGCCCCTCACGTTTTCCTGTTCCTCGGTCTTGGCCATATTGACGGCAAGTTCCACCAGATCCCTCACCATTGATTCGACGTCTCTTCCCACATAGCCCACTTCTGTAAACTTGGTTGCCTCAACCTTGAGAAAGGGTGAATTGGCAAGCCTGGCAAGACGCCTTGCGATCTCTGTCTTTCCGACACCAGTGGGGCCTATCATGATTATGTTCTTCGGCGCGATCTCATCCCTTAGTTCCGGCGCCACCTGCTGTCTTCTCCACCTGTTTCTCAGCGCGATTGAAACGGATCTTTTGGCGGCATCCTGTCCGACTATGTATTTGTCCAGCTCGCTGACAATCTCTCTGGGCGTCAGCACCTTCGCAGTCAAATCCTCTTTACTATCTTGACTATCACGTTGTTTCATCTAATTTTTCACCGTGGCTGAGGCCTCCAGGGCCTGGGCCGCCTCCTTGCTGCTAAGCTCATGAACAGTTATGTGCTCATTTGTGTAAATACATATTCCGGCCGCTATCTTCATTGCCTCCATGGCTATCTTGGCTGCATCAAGGCCTGAATGGGTAATCAGCGCCTTGGCAGCAGCCAGTGCGTATGGGCCTCCGGAACCTATCGCGGCCACAGGATCGTCAGGCTCTATAACATCTCCGGTGCCTGAAATGATCAATATATGTTCCAGATCGGCGGCCAGAAGCATGGCCTCAAGCCTTCGTAATACCTTGTCGGTCCTCCAGTCCTTGGCAAGCTCAACCGCCGACCGTGTGAGATTGCCCTTGTACATCTCAAGCTTCTCCTCCAGCCTTTCAAGCAGGCTGAAGGCGTCTGCCGCGGCACCAGCAAAACCTACAAGTACGCTGTCTCTGTAAAGAGATCTTATCTTGCTGGCGCCGTGCTTCATGATGGTATCGTCAAAAGTGACCTGTCCATCCCCGGCAAGAGCCACCCTTCCTTCCTTTTTGACAGCCAGGACAGTGGTTGAGCGAAATGACGACCTTCTAGTTTCTGCTTCTCGGATGTGTCTTGTCATAAACCTCCATAAGCTTATCGAGGGTAACGTGGGTATACCTCTGGGTTGTGGAAAGGCTTGAATGCCCTAAGAGTTCCTGTACTGACCTCAAATCAGCCCCTGCCTCAAGCAGGTGAGTGGCAAAAGTGTGCCGCATCGCGTGGGGACTTATGTCGTCTGGAAGCCCCATCCTTAAGACATACTTTTTTATGATCCTCCCGACGCTCCTGGCCGACAGCCTTCCCCCTCGCATATTGGCAAAAAGTGGGGCTTGGGCCTTCTTGTCGGCACGGTCGGTCGCCTCCAGCGCATCAAGATACTTACTCACAGCATTCAGGGCATGTCGGCCAATTGGGACCACCCTCTCCTTACTGCCTTTTCCCATCACCTTGACAAGTCCTTGGGCCGAATCAAGGCTGGAGCGGTTCATTGATACCAGTTCCCCAACCCTCAACCCGCAGGAATAAAGCACCTCCAGAATAGCTCTATCTCTAAGGGAAGCGACATTTATCTCCTTAGGACTTTCCACAAGAGCAAATGCCTCGTCCACAGAGAGAAATCTCGGCAGATACCTCTCAAGCCTGGGGGTGGCAAGTTCTGCCGCAGGGTTAACCTCAATTAACCCCCTTTTCTCTAGAAAAAGAAAAAAACTCCGCACAGCCGAAAGCTTTCGGCTTATGCTGGATCTTTTGAGCTTTCTGCTGATATTTGCCAGGTAACTGCGGAGCACCTGAACATCTACAGCGCCTAACCGCCCGTCTCCTCCCTGTTTTGCGTACAACCCTCGTGATACCAGAAAACCGGCAAATTGCCAGAGATCGTTCCTGTAACTCCTCAAGGTCTGAGGGGAATATCCCTTTTCCCTTTCCAGGAATTCGATAAATGATTCAATTTGTTCAGGTCCAAGCAAAATCTACCGCAACCTTATCTACAAAGCGGTTTAGTGCCTTGATGTTTGAAAGCTTTTTAATTTATCAAATACAATGGAAATAGCAACAAAAAATCCTTTCAGCAAAATGGGCTGAGCCGAGATCATGGTTTTCTTATCTTGACTTGATTTGAAGAGATGATGTACGCTTTTGACTTTAATTCATTAAGGAACTTCAAGGGAGAGGTTAACTTTATGGAGAGAAAGGCCGAAATGCTGAGAAATGTTGCTCTGGTCGCCCACGGCGGATCAGGAAAGACATCGCTTGCTGAAGCAATGCTCTTTAACGGCAAGTCCACAAACAGACTTGGTAAAGTGGACGACGGGAGCTCCAATTTTGATTTTGAGGCGGAAGAGATAAAAAGGGGAATTACAATAAGCTCCTCGTTCCATCACACGGAGTGGAAGAAGAACTACATAAACATAATAGACACGCCGGGTGACTACAATTTTCTCTCAGACACAAAGGCATCCCTCCAGGCCGCAGACGCAGTTGTAGTTTTGATAGACGCAACCAGCGGGGTGAAGGTAGGCACCGAAAAGGTATGGTCATTCGCTGATGAACAAAAACTTCCCAGAATAATTTTCATCAATAAACTAGACAGGGAGAGATCTGATTTTTTCAAGTCCTTGGATGAGGTCGGGAAGAGACTCAACGTCAAGGCTTCACCGGTATTTCTGCCCATAGGATCAGAGGAATCCTTTAAGGGAGTCGTAGATCTTGTGCGCATGAAGGCTTGCATCTTTACTAAGGACGGAAGCGGTAAATTTGAAACACAGGATATTCCCGCCGACCTAATTGATACGGCACAGGAATGGCATGACAAGGTCCTGGAAAATATAGTTGAAGCAGATGATAAGTTGATGGAAAAATACCTTGAAGGTGACGCCATAACCCAGGAGGAGATGGAAAATACGCTAATCAAGGGCATTAAATCCGGCGCAGTTGTACCCATCGTATGCGGCTCGGGTTTATACAATATCGGAGTTCCGCAACTTATGGGACTTATTGTTGACGGTCTTCCGTCTCCAATAGAGCGGGGGACTAAGGCAGGCAAGGCACCAGGAAGCGAAGGCGAGATAATGCGGGAGCCGTCGTCAAATGCCGCCTTCTCAGCCCTTGTATTCAAGACTGTGGCAGATCCCTTTGCAGGAAAACTCAGCATCATGAGGGTATTTTCCGGCACCCTTGAGTCTGATTCAACCGTGTTCAACGCAAATAAAGACGTGAAGGAAAAGTTTGGTCAGATATTCATCCTGGAGGGAAAGAAGCAGCAGCCCACTGAGGCCGCCGGGCCCGGAGATATCGTCGCAATACCCAAACTCAAGGATACCGCGACCGGGGATACTCTCTGTACCGCGAATGATCCCATAGTATATGAAGCGACCAAACCTCTCAGACCGATAATCTCCTATGCCGTAGAGGCAAAGGTCAAGGGAACTGAAGACAAGGTGTTTTCTTCTCTCGTCAGATTGGTCGAAGAAGATCCGACACTTCGTCTCGAAAGAGATCAGAACACATCCGAGAGCATTTTGAGCGGAACCGGGCAGATTCACCTCGAGACAACCTGTGAAAAGCTGCAGAGAAAGTTCGGCGTTGAGGCGGTTTTGAACCCCGTTAAGGTCCCATACCGTGAGACCATTAAGAAACCTGCAAAACAGATCGTTTACCGCCACAAGAAACAGTCGGGAGGAAGAGGTCAATTTGCTGAGGTGCATTTTGACGTGACACCGCTCGAGAAGGGGGCAGGTTTTGTCTTCGATGAGGCCCTCGTTGGGATGAATGTTCCCCGAAACTTTGTGCCGGCCGTTGAAAAAGGCATTCAGGAGGCCCTTCTGAGCGGCATCCTGGGCGGATACCCCGTGGTGGACATCAAGGTGAGGTTTTACGACGGCAAGAGTCATGAGGTGGATTCCTCCGAAATGGCATTCAAGATCGCTGCCAGCATGTGTTTCAAGAAGGCCGTGCAGGAGGCTCAGCCGACTCTCCTTGAACCCATCATGAAGATGGATATAAACGTGCCTGACGATTCCATGGGAGATGTTATCGGAGATCTTAACGGTCGGCGAGGCAGAGTTCTAGGCATGGACTCAGAGGGTAGATATCAGATAATCAAGGCGCAAGCCCCCATGGCGGAGGTCCTAAAATACGCGCTCGATCTCAATTCGATGACAGGCGGGAGGGGTACTTTTCAGATGGAGTTCAGCCATTATGAAGAGGTGCCGGCGCAACTCGCCGAAAAGGTAATAGCCGCTACGCGAGCGAAGGAATAATGCCATGGCTTTCCCCCCTCCGGGAAGAGCCTTTAATGCGGGAGTCCTCACCATAAGCGACAAGGGCTCCCGCGGCCTGAGAAAAGATGAAAGCGGAGATCTTCTCGAAGGCATCCTCAAAGAAAACGGTTTTTCCGTAATCCTGCGAAAAATAGTCCCTGACAGAATTGAAAGCATCGCTGATGTTCTTATTGCATGGGCTGACAATGATCGCCCGCAACTTATTGTGACGACAGGAGGCACCGGCCTGAGCCCGACGGATGTTACGCCCCAGGCCATGCGCCAGGTTATTGAATTTGAGGTTCCTGGGATGGCGGAGGCGATGAGGGCTGAAAGCCTCAAAAAAACACCTCATGCCATGATCTCAAGGGCTCTCGTTGGTGTCAGAAAGGCTACCCTGATAATAAATCTTCCCGGTAGCCCCTCCGGGGCAGGAGATAACCTGCTGGTGGTGTTGCCTGCCCTTTCCCACGCCCTGTCCAAGCTTTGTGGAGATACAACCGACTGCGCTGCAGCAGGCTCAAAGAGTCACGAAAAATAAGACGAAAAAACTTTTCTTGATTTCATGCTATTCCCGCGCTCCCAGGCTCTTTTTATTAACATGGCCGCTGCGAAGGAGCTCCGGAATCCTGAGTCCGTGAGATACTACTCAGCAGCCTCGCACACTAGAAGTTCGTCCAGCTCCTTATCGGAGTAACCTATTTCACTAAGTACTTCCTTTGTATTTGATCCCCTTGGTCCTGCCTGCGGCATGGCCTTTCCGGGGGTCCGCGAAAGCCTGGGGGCCGGGGCAGGCTGGAGAACTCCATCGAGGTCAATCAAGAGATTCCTTTCAGCGTTGTGTGGATGGCACGCCGCTTCTTCAATACCGAGGACAGGGGCAACGCACGCGTCGGTCCCTTCAAATATCCCGGTCCACTGATCCCTCGTCTTTGTCTTGAATACCTCTGCAAAACGAGGCTTCATTTGAGGCCATTTGTCCATCTCGTATTGGTGAGGCAGGGAGGCAGGGTCAATACCCAACCCCTTTATAAGTTCCGCGTAAAACCTCTGCTCGATCGCCCCCACCGCCATAAATTTGCCGTCCGAGGTTTCGTATGTGTCATAGAAGGGTGCCCCGGAATCAAGAAGATTTGTCCCGATCTCAAGGGTCATGAGATTGTGGGCCAGAAGCCCATAAAAGAGCGTCGAAAGGTTTGAGGCCCCATCCACCATTGCAGCGTCAACCACCTGCCCCTTGCCTGATCTCCCGCACTCAATGAGGGCAAGCAGTATGCCCATCGCGCAGAGCATCCCTCCGCCGGCGAAATCCCCGAGAAGATTGCACGGAGGAAGTGGCCTTTCCCCGGCTCTTCTAAAGAGCGAAAGTGCGCCCGAAACAGCTATATAGTTAATATCATGGCCGGCCATAGCCGCGTAAGGTCCTTTCTGACCCCATCCGGTAAGACGCGCGTATATGAGTGACGGATTCAAGGACAGGGCCTCCTCAGGGCCGAGGTTGAGAGATTCCATGACTCCGGGTCTGTAAGGCTCGATGAGCACCTGGGATGAGGCTATAAGCCTCCTGACAATTTCAACCCCTTCATCTTTTTTCAAATCCACGCGGATGGATCTCTTTCCCCTGTCAAAGGGATTTTTCTCCATGACGTTGGGTATCTCCGGCTGGCCCTTTGAAAGGCGGTCAACTATGACAACATCAGCTCCGAAGTCGGAAAGTATCATCCCGCAGTAAGGCGACGGCGCAAGACCCGCCATCTCGATTACTTTTATGCCATCAAGCGGCCTCATCAGCTTCTCCTAATCTATCCCTTCTGTATCTTTGCCCAACTATCCTTCAGGGTTACAGTCCTGTCAAAGACGGGTTTCTCCTGGGATGTATCCTTTGCGTCAACACAGAAATATCCCAGCCTTTCGAACTGATAGCGATCTCCGGGCCTTGAATGCTCAAGGGAAGGCTCAAGATAGCACGGATCCAGCACCTCCAGGGACGCAGGGTTTAGCAGGGATTCAAAATCCTCGCCTTCCTTCAAGTCCGAAGGATCAGGTCTTACAAAGAGGTGCTCATAGAGCCGCACCTGGGCCTTCAGAGCGAAGGTCGCTGAAACCCAGTGCAGGGTTGCCTTCACCTTTCGGCCGTCAGGGGAATCCCCGCCTCTTGTGGCCGGGTCGTATGTGCATCTCAGTTCGATAATCTCATCGGTCTTATCATCCTTGATCACGCCGGTGCATCTTACGAAATAGGCGTAGCGAAGCCTGACCTCTTTCCCGGGCGCGAGGCGAAAGAACTTCTTCGGGGGATCCTCCATGAAATCTTCCCGTTCAATGTATATGACCCTGGAAAAAGGCACCCGCCTGGTTCCCATCTGTGGATCCTCGGGATTATTCAGGGCCTCAAGTTCCTCCACCAGGTCTTCTGGATAGTTTTCAATGACCACCTTTAGTGGTCTTAATACGGCCATCACCCTCGGCGCCCGTCTGTTGAGATCTTCCCTGATACAATGTTCGAGCAGGGCTATATCCACCATGCTGTCTCTCTTTGCAACCCCTATCCGGTCGCAGAAATCCCTTATGGCCTCAGGAGTATATCCTCTGCGTCTTAAGCCAGATATGGTCGGCATGCGCGGATCGTCCCACCCTGTTACATGCCTTTCCTCCACAAGTTTTAGAAGTTTTCTCTTGCTCATGAGCGTGTAGCTTAGGTTGAGTCTCGCAAACTCTATCTGACGCGGATGGTATATCTCAAGCTCATCCAGGAACCAGTCATAAAGCGGTCTATGATCCTCAAATTCCATGGTGCAGATGGAGTGGGTTATACCCTCAATGGAATCGCATTGGCCGTGGGCGAAATCATACATGGGATATATGCACCATTGATCGCCTGTCCTGTGATGGGGCTGCCGGAGCACTCTGTACATGACGGGGTCGCGCATATTAAGGTTTGGAGATGCCATATCAATCTTGGCCCTCAAGACCCTGCTTCCATCCGCGAATTCTCCTTCCCTCATCTTTTTGAAGAGATTCAGATTATCATCCACACTTCTGTTGCGGAATGGGCTTTCCTTCCCGGCTTCCGTAAGTGTTCCTCTGTGCTGCCGTATTTCATCGGCACTCAGATCATCCACATAGGCCTTACCTTTCCTTATAAGAAACAGGGCGAACTCGTAGAGTCTTTTAAAGTAGTCGGATGCATAGAGCTCACGATCCTCCCATTCAAACCCGAGCCAGCGTACATCCTCCTTTATAGATTGGACATACTCCACTTCTTCCTTGCTTGGATTTGTGTCGTCAAAACGCAGATTGCATTTCCCCGAGTATTCCTGCGCAAGCCCAAAATTAAGGCAGATGGATTTGGCATGCCCTATGTGAAGGTAGCCGTTAGGCTCAGGCGGAAATCGGGTATGCACACTTGATCCGCACCTCTCGTTCTTGAGATCGTCCTCGATTGTCGCATGAATGAAGCTCTTTGTAGGCTTTTGTTCCATAAGCAGTTGACCCATCACATTATATTTAGTATAAGTAGTTGTTTTGCCGACAATAAAATACGGCCTCTCCCCTGATCGGACAAGATACTCCAACCATGCTCAATATTCACATCCCTTGAACGCTGAATACCACGGAGCAGTACCCCACTACCCATTTGCCCCTGCCTTCGGGGAAGTCGTCACCGCTGTTTCTATAATGAAGCACACGGCCTTCCTTTGCGCCCATGAGACGGGCGAATCCCATAAGAGTAACAACAGGGCCGATCCCGCAAAGGTTCTGGGCCGAAGCATCCCAATTATCTGTCAATCCCCCGATATTCATATTCTTGATTTGCTCAAGGGTAGCCCTGTCCCTTCTGGTTACAAGTTCATGGGAAGGGTCATGATACATATCACTACTGGCGATTACAACAATCTTCCTCTTTCTTGAGAGTTCAACCAGTGCCTCCGCGAGAGAGACGCACGTATCATTGCTGTGATCCCCCATTACTGCGGCGACGAGACGCGCAGAGGGGAAGAGAGTCTGAATGAAGGGGATCTGGTTTTCCACCGAATGCTCACCGATATGAGGCGCGCTACGAAGAAACACATAAGGGGAACTCTTAACAAGGAAATCCGCAGCATCCCTGTCAAGAAAGATCTCACCCAGGGGGGTCTTGAATCTATCCCCCTCCATGAGGGCAACACCCTTAAAGCCTGAGCGATGTGAGGGGCCAATGACCACAAACAATTCAGGGGAATCCCGTAAATTATCTCTGATTGCGCGAAAGGAAAAGGCAGCGACCTTACCCGAATAGACATATCCGGCATGAGGAGACATGGCCCCGACTATCCTTCCATCAATCCTCTCGGAGAGCGCATTCTTGCTAAACGAGCCTACCATCTCGCTAAGTTTTCCTGGGTCCGAAGGAAACCATCGGCCGGCGCCCGAAGCCGTCATCTGCGACTGGGCAACCACAGGCAGACATATAGAAATGAACAAAGAAATCATAAGGACAATAAACCTTATTCCGATCACCACGCGCTGCTCCAGCAATCCAAGAGACCTCCCATCAAGCGTAAACCGATAAATAATACTAACCCCCATGCCCGTGGGGCACAACAAAAAATGATAAGAGTTCACAGGTTCATGGTTCAACCTTCAAAGCTGAGGACAGGGACCGCCCGACAGTCCATTTACCTGTGTGGGCACACATTTTCATATAACTACCTCCATCGTCGCATAAAAGGCGATATATTTGGTGTTTCAAATAGATCCGTTTGGTGTTATTAGAGCAACAAAAAGCCATTGCACTTTGATATACTGGGGTGAGATTAAAATGAACCTTCGAATCCGTGGGAAACTATTTATAAGTCATCTTCTGGCAGTTTTTCTGGTCTCCGGAAGTATAGGCACTTACTTCTATCTAAGCGCTTTGGAAAGCCTTACCGGGAGTCTCCAGGCAAGGCTCATGAGCAGTTCCGCTTTAATAAGCCAGGTTCTTGATGCAAATGACCTGGAAGACATAAGAGGGGCCTCCGACACAAAGAAACCCGTATATAAGAGATACCTGGCGCTTCTCCGTGACATCAGGAAAACCAACCCTGACATCGCCTTTCTCTATATCATGAGACTCGAAAAGGATAAGACCATCTTTGTTGTTGATTCGGATGAAACCGAGTCCCAGGCGCCTCCAGGAAAGGTTTACACCGTGAAGGTCCCTACCCTTCTTGAAGGATTTGCCAAACCAACCGCCGACCACAGGATTTATGACGATGAGTGGGGCTCCTTCATGTCCGGTTACGCTCCCATAAAAAACGGCCGGGGCAGTTATCTGGTAGGCATGGACATGCGTGCAGACGAGGTACATAAAAAAATGCAGTACCTCAGGATATCCGGACTGATATCACTTGTGGCCTCCATTATACTTGCAGTCGTTTTCTCTCATCTATTGTCCGGAAGCTTTGTAAAAAGGATAAGATCCCTTGTGGAGAACTGCCGGGCGCTTGCCATGGGAAGCCCGATTGAGACCATCAGCTCACGAACGGGAGATGAACTGGACGGGCTCATTAAGGAATTTAACTCAATGGCCTCGCAACTCGACGAAAGCAAGGCTGAAAACCGTAAGGCAAACGAGGCACTGTTAAAGGCTAACGAAGAGCTTGAACAACGGGTTCAGAGCCGCACCTCCCAGTTGACCGCTGCCAACGCTAAACTCCTTGAAGAAATCTCCGAAAGAAAAAAGACAGAAGAAGAAAAAGAAGGCCTTATCGAACAACTGACCAGGACCCTTTCGCAGGTCAAGACCCTTAGCGGGCTTTTGCCCATCTGCTGCGCCTGCAAGAAGATCAGGGACGACAAGGGTTACTGGAATCAGATTGAGGCCTATATCAGAGACCATTCAGGCGCAGAGTTCACCCACAGCATCTGCCCCGAATGCAAGGCCAAGCTGTATCCTCAATTCTCCTGAGCACGACAACAGCGGGTTTTTCACCAAGCTGATAATCCAGCTCAGAAGCTTATGTTACTCTTTTTTCCTCTCCGCGTAGGTAAGGACCATGCCGCCGTCGAAGAGGAGATCTCCGCCTACCAGATACCTGGCAAACCTTGAAAAACCCATTATGAAGAGATTTGCCACATCTATTGGGTCCATCATATCCTTTACCCGAGAAAAGCCCATCATAACATCCCTTACAACCTCATCAGGGCTTATGCCCCTTTGCTCTGCCTGGGCCGGGATCTGCTTTAATGTCAAAGCGGTTTTTACAAAACCCGTGCTGACCGTAAATCCCCTTATCTTTCCAGCGCCCTCAGCGCTGATGCTCTGTGCAAGGGCCCTCAGCGCGAACTTGGCTATGTTATAACTTGGCTTATTGAGTGTGCAGATATGTGCGTGAACCGACGCCATATTTCCAATGGCTCCTGTCCCATCTCCGCTTTTTTTGATATGCGGGATGCACAGTTTAGAAAGAAAGAAAGGCGCCCGCACCATGAGGCGCTGCATATAGTCGAACTTCTCCATGGGAAAGCTCTCTATAGAGTCAATGTGCTGAATGCCTGCGATGTTTGCGAGATACTTTATATTGCCTTGCCGCGCGGCCTCGCCTACCGCATTGACTATGTCGTCATCCTTTGTCAGGTCGGTTTTTACAAAGAACATTTTTCCCCCCATTTCCTCTGCAAGCCCCTTGGTCTTTCTGCCTTCCTCCTCATTAAAGTCAAGTCCCACCACTGTCAGGCCATTTGCCGCGGCGGCCACTGCCGTTGCCCTTCCTATCCCGGTACCTGCGCCGCTTACAATGCACACGTTTTCATTTGCAAAATGCTCATCTTCAAGAAACAGAATATCCTTTCTCTCAATCACAGGCTCTCTAATGTCCATTGCGTCTTACTCCTTTCAAAACAGGAATCATTGCCGTAATCTATTGAATACCATCCGAACTCGGTGCATCCGCTAACCACTTCTGTGGATACCTGTTTCGTATCTAATCTCAGGGCAAACACATCGAAACCAAAAGCTCTCTGAGAGTTAAACTCCGAGCTTTGATCCTCTCCACCGGCCGGCCTCCCGAAAACGACTCAGTCAAGTGGAGCCGATCCAGGACGTAAGCGAAACCTTAACAGCCACATTTATAAGAGGATATTTGAAATCTGATTAGCCTATAGTCGCTGAAGCCAAAAAGCAAGGTCATTCACGATGCCTGTCCTTCTACTGCAAGTTGCTCCAGGTCCCACTGGAGGTCCATCTCCCGGAACAACTCTTACCCTTGTTTGGCATTCTTCAGCATTCATTAGCTTGACAATGGCTGATTTTTGAACTACAATTTCAATAAGAAAATAATTCAATCGTGAAAGAGTATGAGAAGCACAATTACGGCCAGAGGACAAACTGTAATTCCTTCGGAGATCAGGCGGAAATTTGGTCTTTCACCGTCCGATCGAATAGAATGGATCATTGAGGGAGACAAGATTCAAGTTATTCCGGTTCATGAAAATCCTATTGAAGCCTTTCGGGGCCGGGGTGCCGGCGGGTCGGTTAAGCGGCTTCTTAATGAACGTGCCAAAGATCGGCATAGGGAATGAAACGTTTTCTTCTGGATACATCCGCCCTGCTAGCCCTGCGAGATAACGAACCCGGATCGGACCAGGTTGCCGATCTGCTGTATCAGGCCCAACGGGGAGAAAGCCTCTGTATGATTTGCTTTATTTCCCTCATGGAAATTCTTTATCGCGTCTGGAAAGATGAGAACGAATCGGCAGGGTTATTGGCCTGCGAACAATGCCGCTCACTTCCCCTGGAGACCGTTCATGAGAGCCGCCCTCTGCTGGAGCGAGCGGCCCGAATCAAAGCAACAAAGCGATTGTCCCTGGCCGATGCTTGGATTGGAGCAACCGCGCTCCAAGAGGGCGCTATACTGGTTCACAAAGACCCTGAGTTTGCGACCCTTGACTGCCCGCAAATCAATCTTTCCGGCAGCCTCTAAACGCCCTGCCCAGTGATCTCCTTTACCTGCTCCGGGTCCAGCCGCTCGGTCATAGCCGTATACCCGGTCAGGTCCGAGAACAGGGCGGTGACGACCTTACGTTCCGCATCCGCCAAAACGCCAACTGGAGCGGATGCGGCTTCTTGTGTCGTTTTATGACCGCATTCCTTGCAGAATTTGGAGCCTTCGGGTATCTCGGTATGGCACTTCGAGCAGATCATGGCGCTCTCCTATTGGTTGAACTTTGGGCACTTCATAGCTGCCCCCTCTGGCTGAAGGGCCATTTCGCTCTTATCAGAGCTTTGCCAGCGCTTCCTGAGCCATCGTCACCCATCCATCTGCGCCGCATTCTTTGTAGATGTCTATCGCCTTGCCCAGTTGTTCTTTGGCCTTTTCTCTATCGCCTTTTCGTTTGAATAATTCAGCGTAAACCGCAATGTCCCTGGCCAGGTGCCATCTCATGCCGTTTCGCTCATCCGCTTCGATAGCTTGTTCGATCCAATGCTGGGCTTCTGAGAAGTGCTGGTCATCTATGTTCAAGAAGCTTTCGCCCAGGTTTCTGCGTATCCACCCTTCAATCAATTTTGGCTTGCAATTAATTGCATCTCGGCACAGAGACTCCAGATCAACGCCCTGTTTACCGTTCATTATATTATCCAACGCGACACCCGTCTTGCATAGGCGCGACCAAGATGGCAAGAACTCACTTCGCTCCCTGAGACGAAAGGCTTCCTCATAATGAAACACAGCTTTTTGGAAATCTCCCATTGCCCCTCGATGGCAGCAGCGATCTGGTTATGGAGCTTCTTCTTTCTCTCAGGCAGTATGGAGTCATAGACCACTTCCCGGGTGAGAGCATGGTTGAAGACATATGTTGCGTTCGGGAAAATGCCATGCTCGTATAGAAGCTCAGATTTGGTGAGAATGGAGAGGAGAGACAGCAGCTCCTGATCAGGGATGCCGGTGAGTCTTTTTATGAGACTATGGGTGAATTCACGCTCTATGACGGCGC
Organism: Desulfatiglandaceae bacterium; assembly: GCA_041753575.1. Lineage (GTDB taxonomy): Bacteria > Desulfobacterota > DSM-4660 > Desulfatiglandales > Desulfatiglandaceae > CG2-30-51-40. The sequence continues at coordinate 23,916 of JBGSUA010000066.1, read as the reverse complement.
CCGTCTGAACCAGCGCTCTGGCGCCTTCGGGAAGAGAATCAACCCGGGCCATGATGACTTCGTTGATGGTGGAGGGAACTGTTATATGCGTGCCATCCCCCGATACGTGGTCTTTGTGATCTTCCTTTTGGATAGTCTTGAGCTCCTTCAGGGACCTGACAAACTCTTCGATGAAAAACGGGATACCTTCGGCTCGCTGGAGAATCACGTCTTCAAGCCTCTCTTCACGTGGCTCATCGCCCAGGAGACAGGAGATCATCGCGTTGCTCTGTTGTTTCGAAAAGCGATTCAATGTCACCTGGCTGTGATAAGATCTTGTTCCCCAGGTGGGTTGCAAAAGAAGGACGGTAGGTGAATATCAGCATTAAGCGCATCCCGGGTACGACACCCAGGAGATCCTTTGCAGCATCCTCTGAGCTTTGGTCCATCCAGTGCAAATCCTCGATTGCCAGTATCAACGGTCTCTTCTCCGCTCCCCTGACCACAACCGCCTTTATCGCCTCAAGAATCCGATCCTTCTGGGCCTCCGGGCTTATCGGCATTTTTTCGATGCCGCTGTCTTTCACGGAGAGGATTTCAAGTAGATAAGGCAGAGTTGCGCCTTCATCAACCCCTAATGCTGTCAATCCTGTCCTGACCTTCTCAGTGATGTTCGAATCCGTGTCCTGATCTTCTATACCGAAGGTCGCCTTTAGTATGTCCATAATCGGATGATACGCAACCCCTCGGCCATAAGAGAGACACTTCCCTTCCAGAAACAAAGTGTCTTCGTTGGCAACGGCTTTTCGGAACTCATACATAAGCCTGGATTTCCCTACCCCGGCCTCCCCCACGATAGAGACGGCCTGACCTCTCCCTGCCTTGGCCCTCTCAAAGGCATCGAGCAAGAGTTCGAGCTCTCGCTCCCTCCCAATGAACCGACTCAGGCCCCGCTCCGCACTCACGTCGAACCTGGTCCTTCGGGTGCTTGGCGCAATCACCTGGTAAACCTTCATGGGCTTTTCTTTGCCCTTGATCTGCTTTTCTCCCAGCGCCTCGAACCGGAAGAATCCAAATTAGACGTATCAGCTCAATAAAGTGGGGCGACTGTTTTCGCCGCGATATTTCTGGATTCCAGCTTTCGCTGGAATGACAAATAGTTGGTTTGTTCCGTCTTTCCGGCGAAAGCCGGAATCCAGTGGTTTTACCCCCAATTATTGAGCTGATACAATTAGACGATATTATCAAAGCTTTCAATTTTTAAGATCTTTCGGCCCGCCCGCACCCGTTCCAGTTGGTCCAGGTCCCATCGGCAAGTTGTGAGATCATTACCATAGATATCTTGACATTCTGGTCATAATAGTCAAAATGTCCATAAAAAGGGGGATGACCATGGAAAAAAGCATATCCGTGGCTGACGCGAAAGCCACATTCTCAGAATGCATTCGGAAAGTAGAGGCGGGATCTTCTCTGCTCATCACCAGGCACGGGAAACCGGTTGCTGCCCTCGTGCGACCGGTGGATTTGGAACACCTTGAACGTCTAAGAAAAGCGGGCCCGCAAAGCGGCCTTGCCAGCATTGTTGGCGGTTGGGAAGGCTCCCAAGAACTGGCCAACATCTTGGATGGATCTTCCCGCCACGGGCAACGGGATAATGCCGATCTGGTTCCCTGACGATGGCTTTTCTTTTTGATACCGATGCCATTTCTGAACTCTTATGGCCCAGGCCGGCAAGGAACTACATCAATTGGCTCATGAAGGTTGCGCGCGAAGAGCAATTCACCAGTGCCGTTGTTATCGGCGAACTCTACAAAGGCGCTTACCGCTCCAAGGCCTGCGATCGGCACTTAGCCAATATTGAAGGCCGCGTTCTTCCAGCTTTAACCGTCCTGCCCTATGACATTGGCATAGCCAAGGTCTTCGGCAGGATCCGAGCTCTTCTTGAAGAAACCGGAACAATCCTGCCGGATGCGGATCTTCAAATTGCAGCCACGGCACTGGGACACGACCTGATGCTTGTGACCGGGAATCTTCGTCATTTTAGAAGGATCCCCGGTTTAAAGCTAAACCCTATCCTCAGTGATTCAAAGGAATCTGAATAATTGACTTTTATCTCCACCGATTTATCACTCCCGCCCGCACCCGCTCCAGCTGCTCCAGGCACCATTGGAAATCCATCGCCCGGGACAATTCCCTAAAGTGAATTATAGCTGTGACTTTATGAGAAATACGGAATGATTTTCTATAGACAATCTCTGCCTCGTATAATTATTGTCGCAACACTCGATAAGCGTAAGGAAAAACTGACTGCCTTCCTGCTCAATTTCAAGAACAATGGTAAAGAGATCATCCATCCTGCTCAAGGGGAAAGGGATACCTCGGTCGCTTTTTTCGTTTATATGTCTGTGGGAGCGAACCGAAAACCATATCTCCGCCCCAAAGTCAGCAGCCGCCTGCTTCAACCCCTCCACCAGAGATCTCTCACAGTCCTCGAAGTTTAATCCATCTATGATTACTGTCTCAGGTCTGAAATCAAGCCGTTGTGTCAAATTCTCAAGGTTTGTGCGGAATCTTTCCGTATCAAAGCTCTGCTTAAGAAAAGCAAGGATGATCCTGTTCTTTTCCAGAATTTCCCTTGAAAGCGCTTCATCTCCTGCGCGATCTGCATCCTTAATCTGATTAAAGATCAAATCATAATGGGCCTTCACCTTATCAGGGGGTTCTCCAAGGGAAACATGCACTATCTTCTCCCCCCTCATCATCTTGCCCAGGGCAAGGGATATCAGACAGGCTGTCTTTCCCGCGCCCGCCCGAGCGAGCACCGCGCCCAGGTTGCCCTTGCCCAGACCACCCTTATTTGATTTATCAAGGAGTCTCAGAGGCGCTATCCTCTCAAATACGTCCGTCATTTCTTTCCCCCCTTGGCTTTTTCCAATTGTTTCTTCTTAAGTTCCTCTGCCATGGAGTCAGGGAGCTTCGAATACCTGCAGAACTCCATAGTGAACTCACCCTTCCCCTGTGTCATAGACCTCAGGACCGTCGCGTAGCCGAACATCTCAGCAAGCGGTATCTCCGCCTCCACGGTGTTAAAATTCCCGTCCTCGGTAGAACTCAGGATAAGCCCTCTTCTCTGGTTTATTGACGCCAGGACACCGCCCTGGAATTCCGACGGGCTTTCCACCGCAAGCTTCATTATAGGCTCAAGTATAACAGGCTTGGCTTTCATATATGCCTGTCTGAAGGCGCCAATCGCAGCCTGGCTGAAGGCGAGTTCGGATGAGTCAACACTATGCGACTGACCGTCGTTTGCGGCAATCCTCATACCTATGACAGGAAAGCCGAGAAGACCCCCCTTCTTAAGGCAGGATTGAAATCCCTTATCCACCGCAGGTATGTACTCAGTCGGTATAGCACCCCCTTTGACCTCATTCACGAACTCATATTTCCCATCTTCCCCGGGTTCCATGTAACCCGCCACTCTTCCATACTGACCGGCGCCGCCAGTCTGTTTCTTATGTACATAATCGAAGTCAGCCCTCTGGGTTATCGCCTCCCGGTAGGCAACCTGAGGCATGCCTGTCACGACCTCAGCATTGAATTCCCGCTTCATACGCTCGACATAGATGTCCAGATGCAGCTCTCCCATCCCAGAGATGATGGTCTCTCCGGACTCAGGATCCAGATGCGACCTGAATGTCGGGTCCTCTTTTGTGAATCGGTTAATGGCCTTTCCCATGTTACCCTGATGTTTGCTATCCTTTGGAGAAATGGAAAGGGAGATGACAGGCTCGGGGATAAACATGCTGGACATACTGTAATTGCTTCTCCCGTCCGTGAGGGTGTCTCCCGAGTAACAGTCAACTCCGAACAAGGCAACTATGTCACCTGCGTAGCCGCTTGAGATTTCCTCCATCTCATCAGCGTGCATCCTGACAATCCTTCCCACCCTTATGCTCTTTCGGCTCCTTGTTATGACAAGTTCGTCGCCTTTTCCGACTGAACCCTGATAGATCCTTATATAGGTAAGCTGACCGTAAGGTGTCACCTCCAGCTTAAAGGCAAGGGCAACAGTAGAAGCTGAAGGATCGGATTTGAGTTCTATCTCCTTTTCACCCTGATCCAGGTCAAGGCAGAAATTCTTAACTTCTTCCGGAGAAGGAAGTAATCGCACAACACCATCAAGAAGGAGTTGAATCCCAATGTTCTTGTAGGCCGAGCCCAGAAAAACCGGCGTAAGCTTTCTTGAAAGAGTTGCCTTCCTTAGCGCGTCATAAAGTAGCTCCTCTGTAACCCTGTCCTCAAAAATCGCCTCCATAAGCTCATCGGAGAACATGGATGCGGCATCCAGAAGCTCCTCCCTCTTTTTTGCCGCCTCACCCATGAGCTCCTCAGGTATTGGAGACTCCTTCAGATCATCCCCGTAAGGGCCTTCAAAGGCGATAGCCTTCATAGAGACAAGGTCCACTACCCCCTTAAGCTCCCCCTCAAGTCCGATGGGTATCTGCAGCAGGACGGCATTGTGATTAAGCCTTTCCTGCAGTTGGCTGACCACCTTAAAGGGATTTGCCCCGGAGCGGTCGCATTTATTTATGAATGCGACGCGGGGAACTTTGTAGCGATTCATCTGCCTGTCCACGGTGATGGACTGGGACTGAACTCCCCCTACGGCGCACAAAACCAGCACAGCTCCGTCAAGCACCCTTAGTGCCCTCTCCACTTCAATTGTGAAATCAACGTGGCCCGGGGTGTCTATTATGTTGATCCTTTGCCCTTTCCAAACGCAATGGGTCGCAGCGGAAGAAATGGTAATACCCCTTTCCTTCTCAAGCTCCATTGAATCCATCTTTGCCCCGACGCCGTCTTTTCCCTTGACCTCATGGATAGCGTGGATCCTCTTCGTATAATAGAGAATCCTTTCTGTGAGCGTCGTTTTCCCGGAGTCAATATGAGCACTTATTCCAATATTTCTCAGATTTTTCATTCCTGTGTCCATCAAGTTACCCTGGTCCTTAAAGTAAAAAAGAGGGCCCCTTGAAAGGGTCCCTCTTTTTCTTATACAGCAGATTCAGCTATTTTAGAAGGGGTATGATTCCAGCTCGATTATCCTCTCGGCTATAAGTCTTTTATCCTGAATGCCGTCTATGGGTTGATATCGGGCAAGCTTTTTCACTCCCGCAAGCTGTGTCCTCAACATGTCTCCCTCTTCCACGTGGGAGATGACCTGTTTGGCCCAACTTTCTATGCGCGGCATGGTATCGTCCACATAGGCCTTTACCGCAGCTATGTGATACCTGGCCTTCTCCTCGCCTTCTTTCTCCATGATCTTTAGGGTCCTCAGGAGTCCGCTTTCCATGGCAAAGATCTCGATCACCATATCGGCTATCTTTCCCATGACCTCCTGCTCCTTCACAAGACCTGGACCGAATTTTTGAGCCGCTACACCGGCTACCATGAGTGCGAGTTTCTTGCTCATTTTAATCACGTGTTGCTGAAGTGCAAGCGGTGTATCGGGAAGCTGAACTGAAAGAGGGGAATAAGTCATAAGTTCCCCTGCCACGGCCTGGGCCGCGGGAAGAAGCGCCAACTGTCCCTTAAGGGCTCTCTGAAGCATGGTTCCGGGAACGAGCATCCTGTTTATCTCATTGGTGCCTTCCCATATTCTGTTTATGCGTGCGTCCCTGTAATACCTTTCGGCAGGATACTCTGAACAGTAACCATACCCTCCAAGGATCTGAACATACTCATCCGTGCAGAAATCCAGGCACTCTGATCCATAGACCTTGGCAATCGAACATTCAGGGGCGTATTCCTCTATGGCCTTGGCGGTCTCTGAGCCGCTCTTCTTGGCCTTCTCATCTAGCGTGCCCAGCTTGTCGTCAAACATGCCGGCAAGCCTGTACATCATGCTTTCGCTCATGTAGGTGCGAACCGCCATATCGGCAAGCTTCTGTTTGATCATGCCGAAGGAGCTTATCGGGACCTTGAACTGAACACGGCCTTTCGCGTACTTTACCGCCCCGGTGACACAGCCCTTGCATCCGCCCATGGTCATGGCGCCGAGCTTCCACCGCCCAATATTGAGGATATTGAATGCGATCTTATGGCCCTTGCCTACCTCGTACATGAGGTTTTCAACAGGCACCTTCGCGTCCTCGAATATGACAGGCCTCGTGGATGACCCGTGGGCACCCATCTTCTTTTCTTCGGCTCCTGTTGAGACACCGGGAAAGGTCTTTTCCACTATGAACCCGGTAAAGTGCTGGCCATCCACCTTTGCATAAACGACAAAGCTGCTCGCCCATCCGGCGTTGGTGATGAACATCTTTTCGCCGTTCAGGATATAATATTTTCCGTCCGGGGAAAGAACAGCCTTTGTCCGGGCGTTAAGGGCGTCAGAGCCTGCCCCTGATTCGGTAAGGCAGTATGCGGCACACCAATCCCCTCCAGCCAGTTTTGGCAGATATTTCTTTTTCTGTTCCTCATTTCCGAAATAGACGATCGGAAGGGTGCCGATTCCTGTGTGTGATCCGTAAACAACTGAAAAAGAGCCGGCCGTGCCCATCGCCTCTCCAACAACCGTTGTGCTCACCTTGTCAAGACCCATGCCGCCGTACTCTTCCGGCACATCGGTCCCAAGAAGTCCCAGCTCGCCGGCCTTTTTAAGAAGGCCCAAGACCAGCTCATGGTTTTTCTCTTCAAGGCGGTCTATGACCGGATTGATCTCCTTTGATATGAAATCCTTTGCGGTTTCAAGAATCATCTTGTGTTCTTCAGTGAAATCCTCGGGAGTAAAAACATCCCCATGCCCCACGTCGCCGATCAGGAATTCACCGCCGGCGAAAATCTTTCTCTCTGCCATGACAATATCTCCTTTTTTCAGAAAGCCTTAATAATCCTCGACCTCGAAGAGCGCAGCCGCCCCCATGCCGAAACCGATGCACATGGATACAAGTCCCCATCTGGCCTTACGCTCACGCATCTCATATATTAACTGCGTAGTCAGCTTGGCGCCGGTGCAGCCCAGGGGATGACCCAGGGCAACAGCGCCCCCGTTGACGTTGGTGACACTTTCATTAATACCAAGTGTCCTAATGCAATAGATAGCCTGCGCCGCGAATGCCTCATTAAGCTCGATCAGATCAACCTGATCAATAGTCATTCCCGCCAGCTTGAGCACCCTCGGGATAGCCACTGCAGGCCCTACTCCCATGTACTCAGGCTCGCAGCCCTCAACCGCATGGAAACGGAAGGTCGCCATGGGCTTTAGTCCAAGCTCCCTGGCCTTTTCCTTGGACATGAGCAGCACCGCGCCGGCCCCGTCACTCGTCTGGGAGGAGTTGGCGGCCGTAACACTGCCGGTGGGCTTAAAAGCAGGCTTCAGAGTTGAAATACTTTCCTTGGTCACGCCGAAACGCACACCCTCATCCGTATCAAAGACCACCTCGTCGAAACCGAACTTACCGTTCGGAAGCCTTTTTTGAACCTTTATCTTGAGGGGCACGATCTGGGATTTGAACCTTCCCGTCTTGATCGCTACCTCGGCCTTCTGCTGGCTTTTCGCACCGAACTCATCCTGCTCGTCCCTGGTAATACCATAGCGCTCCGCCACATTTTCAGCGGTAAGGCCCATGCCCGTAAACGCCCCGGGTCTCACATCAACCAGGGCCGGGTTGGGATACATCATACTCCCGCCCATGGGGATCTGGCTCATACTCTCCACCCCGGCCGCGACGATCACATCGGAGAATCCGCACATGATCTTTTCGGCTCCAATGGCTATCGCCTGGAGTCCGGAGGAACAGAACCTGTTTACGGTCATTCCCGGTATGCGGTCAGGCCAACCCATAGACATAACAAGCACACGCCCCAGATTGAGTCCCTGGACCGCCTCAGGAAAGGTGCAGCCTACTATGACGTCATCTATAATATTGGGATCAATCCCCCCAGCCCTTTTAAGAAGGTCTCCCAGAACAGCGCAGCCCATCTCCTCAGGCCGCGTGCTTTTAAGCATTCCTCGAGGGGCTTTACCTATCGCCGTCCTGCATGCGGCGACAATTACGGCTTCTTTCATGATCACTTCCTCCCTCTATCAGTTCCTAAGCGGTTTTCCCGTTGTTAACATGTGCTGCATCCTGGCCTGGGTCTTGGGATCAGCGCACAGGCTAAGGAACGCCTCCCTCTCAAGGTCAAGCAGATACTGCTCACTCACCATGGTATCCGCCTGGACATTGCCCCCGCAAAGCACATAAGCTACCTTTGTGGATACCGTCACGTCATGGTCCGTAATGAAATTGGATTGGCGCATAGTCCACAGCCCCAGTTTTATCATGGCAAGGGTGTTCTCCCCTGCAACACGGATGTCGGTGAGAGGCCTTGGGGGCATGTAGCCCTCAAGGTTCATAGCCAGAACCGTGTTCTTTGCGTCCTGGATAAGATAGTCCCTATTGACCGTCATGGAGTCGGTCTTTCTGAGATAGCCCAGCTTAACGGCCTCCGGCCCTGAAGTTGCGACCTTGGCGGTTGCTATCGTCTCAAAGGCCCTTGCCACAAAAGGCATGAGTTCTATCTGCTTTGGATAAAGCCCGCCTTTGGGCACCTCAAAGAGATGCTCTGTATTTCTGACAAGCAGTTCCTTTGTGCCTCCTCCGGCAGGGAGGAGTCCCACTCCCACCTCTACCAGACCCATGTAAGTCTCAGCGGCATAGCGCACGCGGTCGGCCGCAAGGCAGATCTCGCATCCGCCGCCGAGTGCCATCCCCGCAGGTGCTGCCACGACCGGTTTATCCAGGTATTTGATCTTCATGAGAGCATCCTGGAGTGATTTGATTGCCCACTCCAGATCGTCCCATTCCTCTTCCTGCGCGGTAAAGAGGACAAGGGCGAGGTTCGCGCCCACGGAGAAGTTATCAGCGTGATTCGCGATCACAAGTCCGTTAAAATCCTTGCTCACGATCTCAGCCGACTTATGAATCATGCTGATTATGTCCTCTCCGAGAGAATTCATCTTTGTATGAAACTCAAGACATGCCACTCCGTCTCCAAGGTCAATCAGTGTGGCACCGCTATTGGAGGCGACAGTCTTGTTGTGCTCCTTCAGTGCCGGCAGGAGAATCAAGCCCGGCTTTTCCGGGACCTCCCTGTATCCCTTTGCCGCTATATCATAATAGAAGGTCTTCCCTGCCTCTTTCTTGTAGAAGGACTCTTTCCCTGAGGAAAGCATCTCCTCCACCCATGCCGGGATAGCGTATCCCGCCTCCATCATTTTTGTGACTGATTTCTTGACTCCCAGGGCATCCCATCCCTCAAAGGGACCTAGCTTCCATGCGAAGCCCCACTTCATTGCATTATCAATGTTGATGATGTCGTCGGCGATCTCGGGGATCCTGTTCGCTGAATAAATAAGGGTCTCAGACGTGGTCCGGAAGGTGTATTTCCCTCCCACATCGGTCGCGTAATAGAGTGACTTTATCTTTTCCTTCAGGCCGGGGAGGTTTTTTGCCGCCTCAAGGGAGGCTATCTTTACCTTTTCCTGGGGCCTGTACTGGAGTGTCTTATAGTCGAGGGTAAGTACTGTCTTCTTACCCTTTTCATCTTTTGTCTTCTTGTAGAAACCCTGCTTGGTCTTGTCTCCCAGCAGTTTCTTGCCCACCATCTCCTTTACAAAAGCAGGAGGAGTGAACATCTCCCTTTTCTCATCTTCCTGGGCCCCCTGATATACATTGTCGGCTACATGCAGAAGGGTATCAAGGCCAACCAGGTCGGCCGTTCTGAAAGAGGCGCTCCTGGGATGCCCTATGACCGGGCCTGTAAGCTGGTCCACCGCCTCTATGGAGAGGCCCATCTCCTCCATGGCCCTGATTCCGTAGAGCATGCCAAAGGTTCCGATTCTGTTTGCGACAAAGTTAGGGGTGTCCTTCGCATAGACAATGCCTTTTCCGACAATCCTTTCACAGGCGGCAGCCAGACTTTCGATCACACCCGGCAGGGTGTCCGGACCTGGAACAAGTTCCAATAGCTTCATGTATCTTGGCGGATTAAAAAAATGCGTGATGGCAAAGTTCCTGCGGAATGTCTCGCTTCTTCCCTCACATAGGGCCTTTGCCGGGATTCCAGAGGTGTTGGACGTAATAAAGGTGCCGGGTTTTAAGACCTTTTCCACCTTTTCAAATAGAGACTTTTTTATATCCAACCTCTCCACGACCACCTCAATGATCCAGTCAACGGCGCTCAACCATGAAATATTATCCTCAATGTTGCCTGTCTTTATGAGGGATGAGTTTTCAGGCACATAGAAAGCCGCCGGCTTTGCACCCAGAGCTGCCTTCAGTCCATTCTGGGAGAATCTGTTCCTGAAGTCTCGGTTCTCGACACTGATTCCCTTCTTCTTGTCTTCATCGCTCAAATGGGGGGGAACAATATCGAGCAGATAAGTCTCAATCCCCACATTGGCCAACTGGGCTGCTATGGTGGCTCCCATCACACCCGCACCCACAACGCCGGCCTTCTTGATCGTCTTTTCCATACGGTGACCTCCTCACTCTTCGATGGCTTCTGGATGTCCGCCCGCTCTCATGCGCAATACGGATAAGCAAGGCTCAAACCCAAAACATTATCAATCATGAATGAATTGTCATTCATTTTTCGACCGTAGCACAGCGGTTTTTCCCTGTCAATAATTTTTCGGAGGAACAAATAAAAAACTTTAACATGAAATTCTATCCACAAAGAATCATACTTCCAATCATGGGGTAGCAAAAAAGATAACTGCGAGGTTTGCTAGGATTTAAATACCCTTATTTATTTAACAGGGTTGACGTGACAATGGTGGTTAATCGAATCGCTAAAGGCAGTTAAGGATCCGATGAATTAGTCGAGGGAGGTCTTCCGGAGGATGCAGTAACCTTGCTTTCAGGGAACTCCGGTTCTGAGAAAACAATTTTTGCCCTTAAGCTTATCTATAACGGTGCTAAGGATTGGCGGATGTGCCTCAGCCATTATCAAATCAGTCAGTCTGCTCCTTGGGGGCAACACCCAAGTAAAGGCAGGCTCATTCTTATTAATACCTTAAGTATGCACAGAGGGCCACTATCATTTTTTTTCCGAACCCTCGTTTTTCAGATTCATGCCTTCACAGGGCACCCCCCAACGCATTGTAACGGCGAAACAATTCCCTTAATCATTTAGGCGTTATCTTTGTAATTTTAGATCCCTGAATTCCAAGCCCTGCCATTAGACCTTTCTGAGCAAAGAAGAATACATATATCCCTTCTTTGGCAGTCGTTGTTGTCAAGGATCGCGCCATCCCCTCGTCCACCACGACGATATTGGGGCCAACCCCTATTTCCCACCCGTCACTCTTATTGAGATATTCAAGAGACGCTGCATCCGTAAAAAACATGGCGTAACCGAATTTCTGGGCGCCCGCCTGCAATCCATAGGAAGCAGCTACGGTGTTGTAGTAACCGGCGGTTTTACCTTCTCTTAGAAGTGCGCCTTCACCATATTGCCCTCCAACAATGAGGCCCCCTTTTAGGATACTTGGAAAAACCAGTATCCCTTTTGCTATCTTGGAAAGCTCCTTGGCAGCCGGAGACACGGCATAGAGTTCTTCCAATGCCCCCTTCACAGCGCTGTCTATCTCAGCCGCACTCTTGGCCATAGCGGGCCTGATTAAGCCGGTAGTGCCGAAAATGGCCATTATAATTATTGAAACGACCAAAAAACGCAGTACGGTTCGCATGAAAATATCCTCCTTTTTCTTGCTTTTGATGAGTTGATACTACCGCCTGAAATAACCTTGTCCTGATTATCGAACCCTACGCCATGCGGCGTTTGAAATTGCCGTTTATCGCCCTCCCCTGCCACCGCCCCCTCTGCCTCCGGAACTTTTGCCGGATGAGCGTTCCATACTGGTGCGCTGGCTCAACTGGTTACCGCGCTCTCTGGCCTGCGCCTGGGATTCCAAACTCTGCGGTGACTCCCGGGTTGCCGAGTTCCTGGAAGCGGTTGAAGTCTGCTGCGTTTGCGCGGTTGTGGCGGCTGAAGGCTGCTGCCGGGTCCGCGCTGTTGTCCCCGCCTGCCCCTTGGTTACCGAAGACTTAGACGGGCTTCCGGTGGAAGCAGATGTCGCTGTCGCTGAAACACTATTTGGTTGCGGTTTGCTTACCGACTCCCAGCCGCTGCCGGTATTGCTGCTCCAGTTGCCGGAACTGTCCTTTTTATACACGGTACCGTCTTTTCCGGCATACACGTTTTCCTTCCCCTTTACGACAGCACCTTGACTGTTTTTAGTGTCCCACGCAACAGCGCCTGTGCCCCGGTTCGTCTGGGCACCTGCAACCGTGCCTTGATCGTTGCTCCGATAACCGCCCCGCACGGCGGTCCCGGTAGAGGGGTTGTACGCCGCGCCCCTGCCGGCCGATCCATAGGCGGTATTTATATTGGCAGCCCCCGCACGGGCGCCCGTGTAAGGATTATAAGCCTGCCTCACCGATGCGCTTCCCGCAGGCCCGTAAGCGTAAGCGCCGCGAGAGTAGGTACCCGTCGACGGATTGTATCTAGCGGCAGCGCCTGCGCCGCCGTAAGGACCGTATGCGGCGGCGCCTCTGTAGTAACCGCCGTAGGCATAGCTGTAACGGGCGCCGCATCCGTAAGAATATGGCACCGGATACGGAGGATAATAACCATAATGATCATCATGGTTATCCGCAATGATAGCTCCCATGATCATTCCGGCGCCGAACATGAGCACCCCGGTGGCCGCTACGTATTCGCCGCTGTAACCTGCCGTCTGTGAGTAAACGACCGTCGTCGGGGTGCTGCTTTGAACGGTAACATAAGTCACGTTGTACGCAGGATGGGAAGCGGGGATGGTATAGATCGCCTGCGGAACGCTCTGACAGTAAGTCCACGGGCCGGTCGCTCCCTTGCCGCAAAACCAGAGGCCCTGGTCACAGCAATAATAGCCGCCGCTGACTAAAAAGACCGAGTTGGGAGAGTTCACGGCATATTTAACTGATGTGGAGGGTATATCCTGAAACTTCGGCTCTCCGCTGTAGCTCACCTCTACGGCCGCTGGTTTCGACACGTCCACGACCGTTGTGGCGGGCACGGAAGCCAGCAGCACTGCCTTTAGCCTCGACAGTCCCAGGAACAGAGGCCTTGACGAAGGCGGCCGGGTTGTCGTCCGGTATCCGGGCAAACTCTTGCGGCAAATCCTTGCTTGCGGATGTCCAGGGGCCATTAAGGCTGGAGGATCGGAACCATCGGCCAGCGATGAGGATATAATAGTGTTTGTCACCGGAGAATAGAAACACAGGGGTCTCCGTGTTAACGAGCCGCATCAGCTTAGTGCCGGTAATGGGACTGAAGTTCGGATCGCCCTTCGTAAGCAGCAGTTCCGCGGGTTCAGTGCTCACGAATACCACGGGCGGATTCTGGTCCCGCTTTCCGGGAACCTGCCGGCGCACGTCTGCCCAGTTCTCATCCGGCGGCAGGGATGATAACCCTGCCGGCAGGACTCCTGCGGGAGCCCATGATCCCTTAATTGCATCATTCGTTGTCAGCCAGTTATCCCCGTTCAGAAGGTAATACCGCTGCCCGGTCGCATCGTAGAAGACGTCCCAGTTCGTGTTCACGGCAAACATCAGATCGTTCTTGTCTTTCACAACAGGTTTTAGCCGGGGCTCCCCCAAAAACATCACAAGGATGGCCGGCTTCTGGCTGTAAAACAACTTCGGCGGATCCAGATTCAATTCAACCGCTTTCTGTTGAGGCTGCTTAGCGGGATCGAGATAGGCCAGTACCCGGTCCAGGGAAACCGTAACGGCCCGGCCTGGCGGATTCAACTCATCCACAACCTTTCGCAGGGAAGCCGGCTTCCTTATCCGTGGTGTTCGGAAACCGCAGTTCACGTTTCTTGGGCATCACTGCCACGGCACGGGCGGCATGGTCCGTCACGGTTTCAGCGTCTATTTCCGCGACCCCCAGCTTATCCTGCTTGGAAGCGCTGGTTTTGACGGCGATGGCGCAACGAAAGCGAAGCTCCTTGTAGTCATTCCAGAAATCAACCTGGGGCTGATAGATCGTCAGTTGCTCGCCGTTTTTCTGAAAAACCCTCGGCCATCCGGGATCAGCGGGAGACGCCTCATCTGAAGCGGCAAAGCCCCATGCCGACACCATCAGCATCAGCACAAAAATAGCAAGAATCTTGCATTGTTTCATATTGTCTCCTCCTAATTTTGCAGAAAATAAACCCCCTACTGGCAACAGGAGGGGTCTCCGATCAAGGGGATACGGGCACTAGGCCTCCTTTTGTTTGCTCGACTCGAGGGCCATGGAGATCCTGTTCTTGAGTTCAGTAAGATCAAATGACTTGATGACATAATGATCCGCTGCAATGGATTTCATGTCCTCTTTGAAGGTATCATAGGCGGTACACAAAATCACGGGGAGGTCGTAAAATTTGTTTCTTATTTCTTGAAGGAGATCGAGACCATTATAGCCCACCATCTTTATATCAAGAACCACCAGATCCGGTTTCTCCTCTTCAATCTTCTCAAGCAGCTTAAAGCCGTTTTCAGCCGTGGTTACCTCGTACCCGGCCTCTGTCAGTTCCTCGGAGTAGAGGTATCGTATATGTTGTTCGTCATCAACGATAAGGATCTTGGCCATGTTCTCCTACCTCCTGAAAGATCACTTTTTCAATGGTTCGGATAGTGCTTCCTGTAAAGAAGCACTTTTCAAGATGATACATAAAAGCCATGCATGCATCAAACATTATTCTTGAAAAATACTCCGCAGGCCATCCCATTAACCCGAGAGGCTTCCGAAGAGTTTTGTTGCTGCCTTGATCTGAGACCCATCACATCTATCATGAAGTCAGTTTTCTATATATCTCCGGAACCTTGAGAGGCAAAAGGGAAATATCGTCAATGAACAGATAATTCACCTCTCCGTACATGTGTTTGATATAGCTGTGCTCCGCCTTGTCAATGGTTATGCAGAAAGGATGTATGCCTTTACGCTTTGCCTCTATAAGGGCCTGTCTTGTATCCTCAACACCGTATGTGCCTCTGTAGCCGTCATAGTCGTCCGGCTTGCCGTCGCTCAAGGTGATAAGGAGTTTCGTGCGGGCCTCTGTGTTGGATAAAAGAGATGTAAGATATCTGATAGGCGGCCCAAGACGCGTGTACTCATAGGCCTTTATATTCATTATCCTCCCCTTGACGCTTTTGTCGTAATTATCTCCAAGGGCTTTTATGCGGTAGAGTTCACATCTCAAGCGTGTGTTTCCTGAAAAACCATATATGGCAAAGCGGTCCTTCAACACTGAAAGGGCCTCGCACAGAATCAAAAGCATGTCCCGTTCCATGCTGTTTATCCACCCGTTTGTTGAGCCGCTTAGATCAATAAGAAAAACAGCCGCTATATCTCGCCTGTCCCTCTTAAGCCTCATGAAGAGCTGATCGGACGGATGCACCCCAGCTTTGAGATCCGCTATTGAAGCCACTGCCTCATCCAGGTCTATCTCATCGCCGTCTTTTTGTTTGCGCAAGAGTACCTGCTCCTGCCTCATCAGCTCAAATTGCCTCCTTATCCTCCGCACCAGACTCGCATAGTTTGAGAGAATCTCATCCGCGCCTTCCGCCTCGCCCGAAGATATCTCAGTCTCCCTCAACAGAGCCCATCTCTTCCTGTAACCATTCCTGCGGTAGTCCCATTCATCAAGGACATGCACCCCCTTGCCGTTTTCAGAAAGAAGATTTGCGGGCCCGAGCGACACATCGCAGAGGTGGGAGAAGTGATGCCCTGACATCTCGTCAGTCACCACCAGATATGAACTCGGAATACTCCCAAGATCTTCAAATATCTCCTCTATGACCTTTCCGAGGGCTTCAGGAACAGGGATGGCCCTGCCATTTATGTTAATTTCATCAGGAATTTCCTGTCTCGGCTGAGAGCGGAGCCCTGATCGGCTGGATTTCCTGGATGGAGGAACAGAGATGCGCACCTCCTCTTCAGGCCCAAGATCACAGATGAGTCTTTCAAGTTCCTTTCTAAACTCAACGCGTGTTGACTCGCGCCTTCTGAGCCTCTCTCTTTCAGCCACCTCGGGCCTCAACTCGCCTGAGTAAGGTAAGGCGGCGACCGACATGTAAGGTCCTTCAAGGACACTAAAAAATCTGTATAAATCTGACGTTAAACGCGCGGTATCCTCGACCCGTGAACCGTTTTCAAAAAAACTTTTCAGCATATCAGTAATAACTCTGGGGCACTTGGCTTCCTTAAGCCCAAGCCACCAGCGGACCGCCTGATCAATCGTCGTGCTTATCTCTGATGCGTTAAGAATATCCGGCCTGTCCGCGAGAATATCTCCTTTAAGACCGGCCAATCTTCTGTAAAGACCTGGGAGATAACGGATCATCCATGCCTCGATGCGGACCGTCTCGGCAAGACCGAATATATCGGCCGCCAGATCAGGATTTGGGAAAAGGCCGAAAAATCTTCCAAGATCCGACAATACCTCCCCTTCCTCCCGGCATGAATACCTCTGCCTTATTTCATCAGCGAGCGCTGCGATACCGGCGAGATCCAGGCGATAAGTCCCCAGGGCGATCTGCGCGTAGCTGCAGGTAGCCATAACCTTATAAAGCAGCCTAGCCTTGTCTGACGCAGAAAAGATTGTAAGCCTCTCCGGGAGGTAGATGAAAGATGTATCTGTGTAATGACTATTTGATTCCTTTATCGAAAGATGCTCTTTGCCCAGGGAGTTCAGATAGGTCTCAAGGACTGAGCCCAGTTCCCGTAATGATATGCCTTTCCCCCAGTAGCGATTGAAAAGGGGATGATCCTTCCCGAACCTTATGAAATCCCTTGCCTGCATAAGCCCTTGGGAGTCATAGAGATCCAGAACCGCCTTTGTCCACAGCTCGAGCTGACCAGCTTCTATTAAGGGCTCTATTCTATCAACCGAGTGCAAGAGATGGAATGCCAGCTCTGGCTTGACAGCGTGTAGAGTGGTGACGGCAGTCATGACCGAATCTGCACTCTCAGCTCCAAAATCATCCAGAACCTTATCAATTCCCTCCTCTTCCAGATCTCCTTCAAAATATATCTTTCTATCCGTATAGAAAGGCACAGGGAAAAGAGAAAGTATCTCAAGGCTGTGTGCGCTCATAGAGTCCCCTGCTTCCGCATGGCAGACTAAAATACGGCATCAACCATCTCACTTATAGCGGCCTCCATCTCTTTGTCATCGCTGAGGGTGCCGGTTATGGCATACCTGCAAGCCTCGGCAGGGCTAATTCCGGATGCGGCAAGTTTTCCGGCGTGGATAAGGAGCCTGGTGCTTGCACCCTCCACAAGCCCCTTTTCCTTAAGATTGCGGGTCATCCTTCCTACCTTTACGAAAGCTGCCGCCGTGTCGTTCGGGACACCCGCTTCTTTGGAAACAATTTTTTTCTCCAACTCTTCTTCCGGGTATGAGAACTCCAGGGAGACAAACCTCTGACGGGTGCTGGGCTTAAGGTCCTTCATCACGCTCTGGTAGCCTGGATTGTAGGATATGATCAGCATGAATTCAGGGGCCGCCTCTATAATCTTGCCGAGCTTTTCCACCGGCAGTATGCGCCTGTCATCGGAAAGGGGATGAATCACTACTGTTGTATCCTTCCTAGCTTCGACAATCTCATCCAGATAACAAAAAGCGCCGCTTCTTACGGCCCTGGTGAGGGGTCCGTCCACCCAAAGCGTGTCGCCTCCCTTTATCTGATACCGTCCCACGAGGTCAGCGGCCGTAAGATCATCATGGCACGCCACGGTCACAAGGGGCCTTGCCAGCCTCCAGGCCATATATTCCACAAACCGGGTCTTGCCGCAGCCGGTTGGACCTTTCAGGAGCACGGGAAGCCTGTTTTCCCATGACCTCGTAAAAACGTTTATTTCATCTCCGGTAGGAAGATAAAATGGCTCTTGCCTGATAAAGTATTCCTCAATATCCTTTTCTGTGATATGCAATGCTGAGACTCCTTCTGAGGGATTTTCGGGCGCTCATTCAGAAAACAGCGAAGAGGGCCTTTTCCCTTTTGCTGTATAAATTAAGTTCGGAGCGCTTCTTGGCAAGTAAAGTTTAATCTTCTCCTTTTGCGGAAGCTGTCAATGATTTTTGGACACCTGCCTCGAAAATTTTTGCAGTTCTGTTATGCCCCCCGGGTGTTTTTAGGAAGATTGCATCCAGTTATTCCATATAGTATATTAAAGCCTAGCTTATAAAATTCTTTCAGCTTAGAGCTTGAGTTACAGCCCGGCAGAATTAGCTGATTGTCAGCTTTCACCCAGTATTGACCTTGCAAGTTTTTTCGAAGATTTTCTCTATTGAGGCATCATTAACGATACAGAAAGTCGTCTTATCACGGGGAGGAGACATTGAAGACATTCATATCAAAAAAGACTTTTCTCACGACCCTTGCTATAGCTTTTCTTTTGGCGGCCTTAAGAGCCCCCGAAGCCCAGGCTCAATTCACAGATATCCTCAAGGGAATAAAGGGCGCTATTCCATCGCAGGAGAAACTTTCAGCCTCAAAGGTCATTGACGGCCTGAAGGAGGCACTCAGGATAGGGACGCAAAATGCGGTGGCCTTAGTATCAAAGCCCGGCGGTTATCTGAAAAACGAAGCCATCAAGATCCTGATTCCACCATCCGTCAAGAAGACGGAAGGAGTATTGCGCACCTTTGGTTATGGGGCACAATTGGATGCCTTTGAAGAGAGCATGAACAATGCGGCTGAAAAGGCGGCGCCTCTCGCCAAGGATGTATTTCTGATGTCTCTCAAGGAGATGAGCGTGGACGACGCAGAGGCGATTCTTAAGGGCGACGACACTGCCGCTACCCGCTATTTCAAGGATAAGACCTTTAATCCCCTATCCGAACAGTTCAAGCCTGTCGTAAAGCAATCCATGCAGGCAGCGGGCGTTACAAAAAGATATATGGACGTAGAGGATGCCGTAAAAAAAGTACCGTTCGCCGATACCATGTCATTTAATCTTGATGACTATGTTACCAAAGAGGCATTGGACGGCCTTTTCACCATGCTGGCCCAAGAAGAAAAAAAGATACGAAACGATCCTGCCGCCAGAGTTACGGATCTCCTAAAGGAAGTCTTCGGTAAGAAATAAGACATTACCCTGAACGCTTGTGATAGGAAGATTCTATCGCCCCCTGGCATGAAAATTCCTCCTCCCAAGAGGAGGCACCGAAAAGCCTCCTTCCCTCCTTTCAGGGGGAGAGTCGGGGCAGGGGGTGTATTTTCGCGGTGGGCTGGGATCCCTAATCGACCTCGGGCCTGATACCCGTATGGATCATCTGGGTGCCCAGCATCTGTGGCATGTACCGGATCTTCTCAAAGCCAGCCTCTGTCATGATGCCTGCTACCTCTTCCGGAGTCATGAAGCTCTCGGTAGATGAGGCAAGATAGCCGTAAGCGGAGCGGTCTCCGGCTATGAGGCTTCCGAGCATGGGAATAACAAGCCTCAGGTACCACCTTATAGCAGGAGCGAATCTTGCATTTCGAGGAGGGGTCGTATCAAGGCATACCAGCCTGCCTCCGGGGCTTAAAACCCTGTACTGCTCCCTGAAGGCCAGAAGGGGGTCGGAGACGTTTCTTATGAGATAGCCGGATGTGACAGCGTCAAAAATCATATCGGCAAAGGGAAGATTCATGGCATCGCCAGCGCACCATCCAATCGTGGTTCCCATCTCTTTCAGGCGGCCCTTTTCCATCATAGGGATGCTGAAATCAAGGGCGATCACTTCCAGCGAAGGGTTAAGGCGCCTTGCCTCAAACGCTATGCCGCCAGTGCCGGAGCCTACATCCAGAAGCCTCAACTGCCCCGGTGAAGCCGCAAGCCGCGCAACAAGTCTCTTCCAGCGCCCTTCCCTCCCCAGGGTGATCAATTTGTTCATAAGGTCGTAGCGCCCGGAGATCCTTCCAAACATCCGGTTTATTTCCTGTTTGGGGTACTTCCCCTCCTCCAGCAGACGCTCATCTTTAGAACCCATACACATCCCCGGATGAAAAAGTCAACGCAGGAGTCAATATCCAAAGACCTTCTGTATCAGAAGCCAGTCTCCATAACCCTGATGCATCTATAGAGGACCTGATTAACCGGGGTAGGAACGCCGTGCGTCCTGCCAAGTTCAATGACTCTCCCGGCAAACATATCCACCTCCGTCTTGCGCCCGGCCTCCACGTCCTGAAGCATGGAGGTCTTCCCGCCCGGGGAAAGGCCCTTCATGACCTCGTTCCATTTTGATATGTCATCAAACTTGAGATCAACGCCCTCCTTCTGTGCGACTTCTATAACCTCCATCATCGCCATCTCTGTGAGGTATGAGGCATCCTCAGAGCGCTGGAATACGCCGTATGGAGCCCTTAGAACCGCCGATACCTGGTTCACGCCCACGTTCACCATGAATTTCCACCATAAGGCCCTGACCATATCCGCAGGTATCTCATGGGGTATCCGGGCGCGGATGAAAAGGTCCCGAAGTCTCTTTACCTGCTCACTGAGGATGGTGTTGTCGGCCTCGCCGAAGAGAAGCCTGCCTTCCTTAGAATATGTTACGCTGTTTTCCAGTCTCACCGCATCAATTCCTACCGCAACGCAAATAAGCACTTTGCCTTTGCAAAGGGCGCCTTCTATCCTTCTTTCGCTGTCAATGCCGTTCATCACAGAGATGATTATGGAATCATCACCCACGAGGCCGCGCATATCTTCTATCGTCGAATCAAGCTGATGATGCTTTACGGCGCAAAATATCAGATCAAACGGGGCTGTGTTCTCCGCCGGATCATAGACCTTGATGTCATACCTCTTGCCGTTGATAACGATTCCGTCACGCTTGAGTCTGGCGTATCTCTCACCCTTTGCTATCAGAAACACGGACATGGGATCCGTATCAAAAAATTTTGCCGCATAAAACGAGCCCATGGCTCCGGCTCCGATGACGGCTATTTTGCTTATCATCCGCCCGGTTTCCTCAGACATAATCTATTTCTCCTTTCATCAAAAATTGCCTTATGCGCCGCCTCGCAGCCATGAAGATATGCACAGAAAATGGAGGCGACTGTCAAGACAATCATTTGAGCCTTTCTTGTATCCGATCACGTAGAACATATTCCTCCGGGCCTTTCAGGGTTGATCGGCAACTGGTTTACAGAATATTCAGCCCTGGCTGCCGAGGAAACGGATTATAATAGCGTCTGATTTTTTGCAAGGCGCCTGGCTTCAAAATGTGCTAAGATGAACGAAGGTTTGTTCGCAAAATCTATTATGAAGAAAGGCGGAAACAGGATGACTCCTGAGTTCATTGAGGCAAGGGATCTGCCCGATGCATGGTTTCAATGTGTTTACAAAATCCTGGAGACGGGACACAGCTATGTTATTGACAGGGGGAGCTACGAGGGCCAGAAGCGCCTTGAGTTCGATTACGTAACGATTAGAATCAAGTATCCCGGCGTGAGGCCGCTTCTCCCTGACATCCCGCCTGCCCTTGGGATACCAAACCCCGTGGCTGAGGGATATCTTGAGGAATATCTGCCGTATCTTATGACCTCGAAGAAACAACCGGGGGAAGACTACACTTACGGCGCCTATCTCGAGCCGCAGATTGCCGAAGTTATAAAGATGTACAGGGAGGGTGGCTTTGGAACGAATCAGGCCTACATGACGGTAGGCGATCCGCAGAGCATTTATCTCAGAGATCCCCCCTGTCTGAGAGGCATTGACACCAGGATCAGAGACCGGAGACTGCATTTCATCGTCTATTTCAGATCCTGGGATCTCTGGAACGGATTCCCCGCCAACCTCGGTGCCCTTCAGCTCCTTAAGGAATACATGGCGGCCGCGATCGAGATAGAAGACGGAGAAATAATCGCCGCAAGCAAGGGACTGCACATATATGATTATGTCTGGGAGCTGGCAAAGCTCCGAACCATGTGCAAGGGCCCTTCCGCCCTGGCAAAGGGAGAGTGCGTAAGTGCCGAGTGACCTGAAGGGCATGACCCAGTCCGAAACAGAACTCTGGGCGAAGGAAATGGAGCTTGCTCCTTTCAGGGGAAGGCAGATTCGCCACTGGCTTTTTAAGGAGCTGGCAGAGTCTTTCGATCAAATGACCTCCCTTTCCAAGGACGTGAGAAGCCTGCTGAAAGATTTTGCGGTGATTGAACACTGTCACGTTGCCCAGACAAGGCTATCGAGCGACTGGACAAGGAAGTTCCTCTTCCGGCTTGAGGACGGGGTGCTTGTGGAATCGGTTCTCATACCTGAAAAGGATCACTTCACCGTGTGCATATCTTCGCAGGCCGGGTGTGCCATGGGATGCAGGTTTTGTCTTACCGCCAAGCAGGGCTTTACCAGGAATCTCAAGTCCTCTGAGATCGTTGATCAGGTGGTTCAGGTAAGGCGTTTTCTTAAGGAAAGCACCGGCAGACCTGAAGACCTGACCAATGTGGTATTCATGGGGATGGGCGAGCCGCTGGCGAACTTCGAGGAGGTAATAGGGGCTATAAATAATATAATAGCGTCAGACGCCCTTAATTTTTCCCACCGAAGGGTAACTCTTTCAACAAGCGGTCTTGTGCCTCAGATAAAGAGGCTCGGTGAAGAGGCTAGAGTCAACCTTGCAGTCTCACTCAACGCCTCAGATGATGAAACGAGAAGCCGCCTCATGCCTGTCAACCGAAAATATCCGTTGAAGGAACTCATGGAGGCCTGCAGGTCTTTTCCCCTCCCTAACAGAAGGATGCTCACGTTTGAATATATCCTCATCGCAGGCGTAAATGATTCCGATGAAGACGCCTTCAGGCTTTCAAGACTTCTTGCCGGGATGAGGGCCAAGATAAACCTCATCCCCCTGAACCCCCACAAGGGCCTTGATATGTCCTCCCCCGTTCCTGAGCAGATACTTAGATTCCAGAATATCCTCATAGACAAGCACTTTACAGCCATCATAAGGAAGAGCAAAGGGCAGGACATTGGGGCCGCCTGCGGCCAATTAAAGGGCCAGTGGCTTGAATCGGCCTGAAGCGGGCTCTTTTGTCTTGCACCGGCATCCTTCTATGGTAGGATAGGGCGCAATTTATATGATCGCCTGGGGGCGCCGGGGGCGCCTGTGATAGCTTACAAATATGGTAACTATTCAGGTTGAAAGTTCAGGGGTTCACGATTCAAGGTTAGAGAGCTATGAGACACATGAAGAACGAAAGCCGATTAACCATGAACCTGACAAACTGATCAGTTATGAAATGTGGAGGAAGGCAGGTTTCATGATAGAGCTTGATTTTACTAAGGGAAATGGCCTTTTGCCGGCTATTGTCCAGGAAGAATCATCCGGAGAGGTGCTGATGCTGGCATACATAAACGAAGCATCGTGGAAAAAGACCCTGGAGACGGGTGAGGCCCACTACTGGAGCCGCTCGCGAAAGGAGATCTGGCATAAAGGCAGCACATCCGGCAATGTGCAAAAGATAAGAGAGATTTGCGTTGATTGCGATAACGACACGGTCCTTTTCAAGGTCGTGCAGGTGGGAGGGGCCGCGTGCCATACAGGGCACAAGAGCTGCTTTCACAAGAAGTTTGAAGGGGACGGCTCTTTCACTATCGTTGGAGAGCCGATTTTTGATCCGAGAAAGGTTTACGGCAAATGAACAAACTAAAATTCGGCATTCCCAAGGGAAGCCTTCAGAATGCCACGATTCATCTTTTCGAAAAATCAGGATGGAAGATTACTGTAAATGAAAGAAGCTATTTTCCTGACATTGATGACGACGCCATCGAACTGAGCATCTGCCGCGCCCAGGAGATGTCCAGGTATGTTGAAAGCGGCACCATTGACGCAGGGCTGACCGGCAAGGACTGGATAGAGGAAAATGAATC
>JBGSUA010000065.1:0-12500 GCA_041753575.1 Desulfatiglandaceae bacterium | reverse complement strand
ATCCCTCAATACGTTCCTTGCCCCGCCGACCCGGACAACAAACTGATTATATATATGCCTTACCCCTTCTTTTTCTTTAGGCAGTTCTATTCCAGTCAAGCCGGCCTCTCTAAACAAACTATTGTAATACTTAGCATTTTCTTGTCTTTTGTTTGTCCAGTCATCCAAGTGGCGAAGTTTTACCAGCAAGACCGCAGCCTGCATGGCGTCCAGTCTGAAATTCCCGCCGATTATCTTGTGATAGTATTTGGGGTATGCCCCGTGTACCCTCAGGATCTTGAGCCTCTCATAGATCTCGGGGCTGTTTGTGGTAACCATCCCACCGTCTCCAAAGGCCCCCAGGTTCTTTGATGGAAAAAAGGAAAAACAACCATAGTCGCCCATGCTGCCGGCCCGCTTTACTGAACCGTCACCGAACCTGCACTCCGCACCTATCGCCTGTGCGGCGTCTTCTATCACAGTTAGACCCCTGTCTCGCGCGATCTTCAAGATCGGCTCCATATCCGCGCACTGTCCGAAAAGATGGACCGGAATGATGGCCTTTGCCCTGTAAAGACTCTCTCTATCCATCTTTTTCATGGCATCTTCAAGGCACACGGGGTCAATATTGAATGTATCTCTTTCGATATCAACGAAGAGTGGCTGCGCCCCTAACCTCGCGACCACTCCGGCAGTCGCAAAAAAGGTGTAGGGAGTTGTTATGACAATGTCTCCTGCCGATACTCCTGCGGCCATTAGGGATATCAAAAGGGCATCTGTGCCTGATGAGACCCCAACCCCAAACTTACAGCCGCAATAACGGGCTACCTCGCGCTCCAGTTCTTCCACCTTCGGCCCCATTATGAAATGCTGTGATTCACAGACCTCATCAATGGCATTCCTTATTTCCTCCCTCAAAAGGGCGTACTGCGGCTTAAGATCCAACAGCGGCACTAACATCAGCAAAACCTCCCAAAGCTTCTCCGGTCCTTCCGTGAGGTGGCAGCGCCACGCTCGTTTCCAACCCAAGTCTTATTCCGGGCAGATAGCGGTGGCCTTCTCGGAACCCCAATAGCCCATTAATAGGTTACCTTCTATTTGATCTTGGAAAAGATGGTCCAGGACTGCAGCAATTGCAGCGCGTAACGCACCTGGTTGTCCTTTTCTATAAGTTCCCTCGCCCTTGCATCCAAATCCGCACCCTCAGACTTCAGGTTCTCTGGTTGGCCCTCCTGAGTCTTCTCCTTGGGCATGGCTCTTTCCAGATCGGCCTCCCTGACAGTCTGTCTGGGGCCCTTTTCCTCCTTATCAGACGGCGGGACAAAATCCATTTCAATATCCGGGAGGATGCCGTCCATCTGTATTGATCTGCCGCTTGGGGTATAGTATCGAGCGGTTGTGAGCCTGAGGCCCGCTCCGTCAGAAAGAGGAAGTATCGTCTGCACTGATCCCTTTCCAAAGGTTCTTGTCCCAAGTATGAGCGCCTTTTTATTATCCTGAAGTGCTCCGGCTACAATCTCGGCAGCGCTCGCAGTGCCGCCGTTAACCAGAATCACAATGGGATAATTCCTGGGTGCCTTGTTGGGATGGGCTTTAGCCACAATATTCTGAGAGGAGTCCCTTGCCTTCGTACTCACAATCACCCCGTCTTCAAGAAAGAGTTCAGAGACCTCAATAGCCTGTGAGAGGAGGCCGCCGGGGTTGTTCCTCAAGTCCAAGACCAGACCCTTCAACTGCCTTCCTTTCTCAAGGACATCAAGACTCTCTGCCAGGTCGGATCCGGTCTTACTCTGGAAATTGGAAATACGGACATATCCCATTTCAGGTTTGAGCATATATTTTCTTACGCTTATGAGTGGGATGACGTCCCTGACCATCGTAAGCTTGAGAGGCTTTTCCTGGCCTTCACGGACAATAGTCAGGGTCACTTTGGTTCCCTTGGGCCCTCTTATAAGCTTTACCGCCTCCATAAGAGACATATCCTTTGTGGATTTACCCTCTATATTAATAATCCTGTCCGAGGCCTTCAGGCCGGCCTCAAACGCAGGGGTTCCCTCTATGGGCGAGACCACCGTTAACACCTTGTCCTTGATGGATATTTCAATCCCTATGCCCGTGAATGACCCCTTGGTCTCCATCATCAGTTCCTGGTGCTCTTCCCTCGTCATAAAAGCCGAATGGGGATCAAGCGACTGCACCATGCCTTTAATGGCCCCGTAGATCAAGTCCTTAGGCTCCTTCGGCTCCACATAGTTCTTCTCTATGTGTCGGAGAACCTCAGCAAGGACCTCCATGTTCTTGTAAACCTCATCTGTTCCCGCCTTGACCTGTCCCCGGCCCCACATAAAGACAACGGCCGCGCATAATAGAATACCGACAAGCCCGGCTGTTAAAAGAAACCTCTTCCTATGCATGTTCATCCGTCCTTACCTCGTCTCCTTCATGGGCTTAGTGTATCGCATAACCCTGTTCAAAAAAAATATCAGGCGAATTCTTAATTCATCCCACCTGAATTGACAACACAAAACTGATGACCTCGCAAAAAATCCAAATTCGGGCGGCAAAGAAAAAAGCGCCAGATACAAGGCGCGCAAAGGCTGAAGCATGATAACTCACTGAACAGTAAAGCCGACAGCCCTTTGAAGGCGAGCCATGGCAAGCTTGTGCTCATAAAGAGCCCCATAATAATTGGTACGCGCCTGAGTCAAAAGCGTTTGCGCATCCAGGACCTCCGTTGAGGTTGCTACCTTTGCCCTGTAACGCTCCTCGCTTACTCTCAGATTCTCCTCCGCCTGCTCTACCGCCTTGCGGGAAATAGGGATATTTTTCTCGGCCTCTTCAAGGCTCAGTACAGCCTGCCTTACTTCCAGACCTATTCTGTCCTTAAGTGAATTGAGAGTATCATTGAGCTGATATTTGATGCTTTCGTTTTCCTTGATCTCGTAGTGAGTTTTACCCCATTCCCAGAATGTCCATGTGGCTCCTACCATCAAATCCCATCGGTTGGGCTCATGATATGGGCTTCCGTCAACCTCCATCCCATCCCCTTCCTTTATATACTCCCAGCTCAAGGAAACCTGCGGGAACATCTTGCTTCGCGCCAGCCTGACTCCCTGGTCTGCCTGTTTGATGTTGACTGCGATGAGAGCTAGCTCAGGTCTTTTCTCCAGGGCGTCTTTCAGGCATTGATCAAAGTCATGGCTTTCGGGACGATAATCCAGTATATCCTCAACCTCAAGAGAAGCTTCGACAGGCCGCGCCAGCAGGCTGTTCAGAACCGCCCTGGACAGCGTTGAGGCATTCCTTGCCTTCACCAGGTCATGGCTTGCATTTCCAAGCTCAACTTCCGCCTTCAGAAGATCGTTTACCGGAATCATCCCTACCTTGTAAAAATTATCAGCGGTCTTTACATGGGCCCCTAGTGAATCCACCGCGCGTTTGGCCACATCAACTCCCTTGTCAGTCTGCAGGATCCCGAAATAGGCCTCCTTTACATGCAAGACGAGATCAAGTCTGGCAAGTTGATATTCAAGTTCGGCCTGGTCTATGCCCAGTTTGGACAGCTCGTATTGGCTCAAGATCGCAAAGCCTGTGAAGAGAGGTTGGCTTATTGTCCCCTTCCACTGATAGTTATCCTGGGTCCCTACCTGAAACTCTATCGGACTGGGACCGAATATCCCGCCGACCTGGATCCTTTGCGTCATGGGATCTCCAAAGCGGGTATAGCCGTAGCTTGTGCTGAAGCTGGGCAGGAATCCCGTCCGCGCTTGTTTCCGAACGTATTCAGACTGAGCTATCATTTCCCTGGAACTTCTGAGAGACCAGTTCCGTGAAAGAGCTTCGGAGACGCTTTCCTTCAGCGTCAATAAAGCTCCTGCCTCGCATGGATCCGCGTAGAAAAAAGTCCACGTAGAAAAAAGAAAAGATACCAGCACAACAAAAAGGGCACCAGATTGCTTCATCCGCCATCCTCCCCGAAAAGGCTTCTATACCATTTAGCTCCGTTAGGATATCATCCATGGGAATCTAATTCAAACCCATACACGGGATATCTTGACACATGAAAGTCCTCCCCCTAAACTCGCCCGCAGATCCTATACGACCTTGCTGAGAAAGATACGGCCTATGGCGCTCAATACCAGATTCTCTTTTCTTTCCATCCTTGTAGTAATCGTCCTGTTTTTCTTATGGACAAAATGGGACGCGCTTCAGGAGTACCTCCAACCAAGACCCCGAGAGGAAAGCCTTGATCTTGCCCGTCCCAAGGGAGTGGTAGATCATCGGCCAATAATAGTCTCACAGGACGAGCAGATCAATTCCGAGGTCTTTGAGAAGTCGCATCCGGCGGTAGTCAACATCGCGGCGACGACCTTGGGCATGAATTTCTGGATGGAGGTAACGCCCAGGGAAGGACAAGGATCAGGCTTTATCATAGATAAAGACGGCTACATATTGACCAACAACCATGTGGTTGCCAAGGCCCAGAAGCTGACAGTCACCCTTTCAACCGGGAAGAAATACGCTGCGTCTCTGGTAGGCCGGGATCCACTAACGGATCTTGCGGTCATTAAGATCCCTGCCTCCGCGGTGACTGTAGTCTCTGTCCTCGGGGACTCGGACGGGCTCAAGGTCGGCCAGAAGGCAATAGCCATAGGAAATCCTTTCGGTCTTTCCCATACCCTCACAACAGGCATCGTGAGCGCCCTCAACAGGGCACTCAGGACGGAGGACGGCACTCAGATGGAGGAACTCATCCAGACGGATGCCGCCATAAATCCCGGCAATTCCGGAGGCCCCCTTCTCAATTCCAGCGGCGAAGTCATCGGGATCAATACCGCTATCTACAGCCTCTCCGGGGGCTACCAGGGAATTGGCTTTGCAATCCCCGCAAACAGGGCAAGACAGATTGCGGCACAGCTCATAACCTCAGGAAGGGTGATTCGGCCCTGGCTAGGGATATCAGGCATAGCCCTCACCCCCTGGCTCAGGGAGAGCCTTGGAATGGACGTGGAAAAAGGTATCCTTGCGGCGGAGGTCTTCCACGGAAGCCCTGCAGACAAAGCTGGGCTAAAGGGCGGCACGAGGGAGATTATCGCCGGCGGCTTCAGGATACCCGTGGGCGGCGATATCGTCCTGGCAGTGGACGGCAAGGAAACCCCCGATATGGGAACCCTCGCGCGGATTCTGGACAGGATGAAGCCCGGCCAGGAAATAACGATAACCATCTTAAGAAATAGCCGCTCCATGGAACTGAAGGCCATGCTGGCTGAAAGACCCTAGCGCCGGCAACGGCACCTTGGAATAGGGCCCTTCTAATTTCCTCCCAGAGTCGGGCCCTCCTCATGACCCAGGAGGATCATCCTCTCCGTTGCCGCCTCCTCACGCTTCTTTTGCCATTTGTCCCACTGCTCCCTCAATTCGTTCAGCAGGGCATTTATAGCCGTCACCTCCCCTTCATCTTTCCCGGCCTTCTCCGATTGAAGCCTGCCTAGTCTTTCCTTAAGCTCTCTCACCTTCATTTTTATCTCTCTCAGATTATCCAGCGCTTCACGCTCTTTTTCCGTAGGGACCTTTATGGCGCCGGGGCATTTGACGATCGGGATCTCATTAAGATTGTCTTTTTCTCCTTTAGCCATTTTCAATCATTCCTTATCTCAAATCAGTTTTTTTTTGAGCCTTCCAAGTTAACCTTGAAAATCAGAATTTGAACACAAAATCCGCCTGCAAGCGGTCCTCATGTTCCCTTGATCTTTCGTTGCTCCAGTTAGGAGATTTCGGGTCCCAGTCACTTACCGGGTCTGTATAGAAGAAGGATGTTGCGAACGTCAGTCTATCAAATGGAAGATAACTCAATGTGATCTTATGACCTTTTCTGTTGGCCCCATAGAAGTCCTGGTCGTTCATTGAGCCTATGACGGCATCCCTTTCAATCCGCGCATACTTATAATAGATGCCCCAGTCGCCTTTTTTCTTCTGACTTCCAAGTCTGAATCCTGCAAAATAGGCGGTATCCTGATTACTCGGAATATTATCTGCTACATTCACGATATAATCAAAGATCAGTTCCGCCGGGACGGGACCGAGCGGGAATCTTATGAATGTTATCCCCTCAAGCAGGTTATAGTCATAGAGGTACTGAAGATTCCCGGCGGCGTCCTTTACAAAGGTGTTGCCCCCGCCTTTGACATACTGGGCCAGGTGGAGGAACTTGCTGTTATGAAGATTGCTCCAGTCATAATAGCTCCCAGCCATGACCCATGTCACGGGTCCGATTTTCCAGTCGAATCCAGCCTGATAAAAATAAAGGGCAGCGTCATCGGTTTCCCGGTCAAGCTCGGCCACCACCATCTGACCCAGGTGTACAAATGGCTTAAAATCCCCGAAGCCCGCATACTGGTATCTTTCGTAGATGCCTTCAGGATTTACATCCGGATCCCAGGTTATGTCTGTGTGAAGAAATGAATTCCTGAATTTGCCTCCTGTCAGCTCAAGTCCTTTTAGCCAACTGGGCTTGTAGGAAGCGTACGCGCGGTGGAGGAAGATGCCTTTGTCGTTAAAGTCGTCAGTGAAAGTCTGATTGGTGGTTGTGGCCTCCCTGTTGCTGTCCTGATTTGTGCAGATCATGAAATGGGTTGAAAGCTCTTCCGTTATGCGGCTGTCCACGAACAATCTCGCCCTTATCCGGAACCTGTCACGGGTGGGGATTGGTTTGGTTGAGCCGTCGGTCTGCCTCTCCTCTCTGTTGTAAAGACCTTCGTATCGAAGGCGCAGGTCTCCGGAAAGCCTCGTCTCCTTAACCCACTTGGGGATCCATTCAACCCATGTCTTTTCCTTTTCCTGCACCTGGGCTGCGACCTCCTCCTTGACCACCTCTTTCTGTACCTGTTTGACCTCCTTTATGGATTGCTTCTGACCCTCCAGTTCAAGCCTGAGTTTCTCGATCTCCTGCTGCTGCTTCTTGATGACCTCACTAAGTTCATTGAGCTTTTGGACAAGTTCATCGCTTGTCATTGCGGCAAATGCGGCTGGAATCGAGAGCATAAGTGCAACAAAAATGGAAATGATTGCCATCAAAATCTTACTATGAATCATAAAGAGCCCTCCATGGCAATAATAGTTCTTGCGGAAAGGTGACCCATAATGGGGCCACATTTCCACAAAGCAGTTGCCGAGTTCTAACGTGTCTGACGAAGGATTCTTTCCATTTCAAAAAAAAGATCCTGCTCTCTGATAATTCCCAGCGCATTGCCTTCCTCTGCTACAAGGAGTCTGCGAGCCTTTTCCTTATGCATGGTATAGGCCGCTTCCATAAGATTAGCCTGTGGATCAATTACTGCCGGAGCAGGAGACATTAAATCACGGATCTTCCTCTTGCCCAGTTTTGTGATTTCCCTGCCGAACATGCCTCGCCAGAAGAGAGGTGAATACTGGATGCTATCCGCCGTGGAAGGCTTTGGCGCGCTGAGGTAGGCAGGCATTATGGCTTGTATCAGATCAAGGATAGACAGCATACCCTGCACCTTGCCTTTGGAGTCAAATACGAGGAGCGAGCGATGACCCGTTTCCAGGATACGGCTTGTGGAGATCCTTGAAGTGAAGGATTCACGAAGCGTTGCAATTGCCTCCTTCACTGTCTGGTCCTGAGTGATGGTCGTGTATTCCTGTAGAGGAATCATGATGTCCATGACCCTTTTTTCTGCAGGCATCACAGCGCGCTTACCATGTTCATTCGCTTCAGTTATCTTCATCGCCAGCAGATCAATATCACATGGCTTGCTGAGGTAATCAAAAGCACCTTCCGCCAAGGCCTCTTGCGCGGATGGCAATGCTCCGTGGCCAGTCAACATTATCACGGGCAACTTTGGTGCCCGCTTCTTTATCTCCTGAAGGGCCTGGTGGCCGTCCATCCCGGGCATCTTAACATCAAGCACCACAACGTCCGGCTGCTCCTTCAACTTTTCAACGGCCTCTTCTCCGCTGGCGGCCACCAGGGTGGTGAATCCCCTCCGGTCAAGGATCTTCTTGGTGGTAGCGCGAAATTGTTCCTCATCGTCCACCATAAGCACTCTTATCGTTTCATTCATCGAAAACCTCCTACTTCGACCGTTCGCAAGAACCGCGAACAGGCTAATATTTAGCCGGCCAATGGAACCAGCATTCTCACGATCAGCAGAAAAACCAGGATGGTGAAGCCAATGGAAGCGAAGGCCTTAACAGGGCTGATGCCGCCTGACTTTACCATGCCCAGCCCCACAAGGAAAAACATCCAGATCCCAACCAACCATCCGATGCCTGGAATCCAGGCGAACAGAAGCGTTACTGCCGCGTATGCCATGATGCTTATCAGCGCCCCAAATGAAAATATCTTTCCGCACAATAGCCTGGCCACCCCATAGAGAAGCGATGCCAGGAAAAATGGGGACAGAAATGCGTTTACGAAAGCTATTCCCCCAGTCACTGCATGCCTGTCCCCTGCTAAGAGGGCCATAAGTGCAGCATTGATAACGCT
The DNA here is from genome assembly GCA_041753575.1 of Desulfatiglandaceae bacterium. Classification (GTDB taxonomy): domain Bacteria; phylum Desulfobacterota; class DSM-4660; order Desulfatiglandales; family Desulfatiglandaceae; genus CG2-30-51-40. Next base: position 4,012 of record JBGSUA010000065.1, on the reverse strand, counting down.
GCAAACCAAAAGGAAGACGATCGCCTTTCCGTAATCCCTGCAAGCTGGCAGCTCCGCGAAGAAGTCGCCGGGATGCAAAACCAGCCTCAAAGCTGACCTCAGCATCTGATGCCCGGCTCCTGTCGAGCCAGCACAATCCGGTACCTTAATCATAGTTTCATACTGCATGTTCATACATCCTAGCCTCTCTTTTGCAGGACAATCATCCGAACAAAGTCACTTAAAAGGACGACAGCCCGGGCCATCCCATCCATCTCCAATAGGTTGCTGCCATTAGTGTAAGGCCGGCCATGTTCGTTAACCAGAGAATAACACCCACCCGCAGAAAATCTTTTGCGTCAAGGTGCCCGCTCGAGTACACGATGGTATTGGGCGGAGTTCCGATGACCAGGCAGTAGGCAAAGGACGAGGCGATAGCCGTTCCCATAGACACAAAGGGAATCATGGAGGAGCCCGGGTGGACCAGCCCCGCCATGGCCAGGGTAACAGGACCTACTGCTGCGCATGCAGGCCCATCGGCCATAATCTGGGTTATAAGACCAACAATCACATTACCGGTGATAAGAAGCCCTATCCCGTGATTGAGACCAAGAGGCGCCGAGGTTTCCAAAATGCTCCGCGCGATCCAATAGGCCCCGCCGGTGTCCACCAGCAACTTTCCGAATATGATGGCCCCTGCATAGAGCCACACAACGCCCCAGTCCACCTTGGTCTGGTAATCGCGCCAGTTAACGACCCCAGCCAGAATGTATGCGATGCCTCCCATCACGGTTATGACCCCGATGCCGAAGCGGATGCCCGTAAGCGACTGAATCAGGTTGCTCTCTGTGATCCAGCAAAAGAGCGTTGCCAGGAAGATGCCTAGGGCCATGATCTGCGCTCGGGTCCATCTTCCTCCTATCCTACGAGCCTCCTCCCTCACCACGTTCATGGCGGGCCCCAGGTCCCTTATTCGAGGCTTGAATCGCCAGTTGATAATGATCCAGGCGACTGGCATGACGAAAATCAGAAACGGCATGCAGTAAATGACCCACTGCCCGAACCCGATGGAGAGGCCGAACATCTGCTCTGTGTAGCTCATCATGATGATGTTTCTGGCGGCGCCTGAAGGGGCAAGGGACCCCCCCAGGTTGGCTGCCATGGCTATGGTGATCATGAGCATCTTTGCCAGCTCCGGGTCCTCCTCTCCGGTGGCCTCGGTGGACATGGAATAAAGAATGATCCCGATGGGCAGGAACATGGCCGCAAGGGCATGGTCCGACATGAACATGGTGAGTGGCGAGATAACCAGAATGATGATGAGGGTAACCCATTTCACATCAGGATTTTTGAGTTTCCCGAACATCATCATGGCGATCCGTTTGTCCACACCTGTCTTGACAAAGGCAGTCGCGAACATGAGGCTCCCCATAATAAACCAGGTGGCGTCAGACCAATATAGGCCCGCCACTGTGTTTCGATTAACGATCCCGGCACACATAGCAATAATCCCGATACTGAAGGCTACCATGGGAAGAGGCAGCGCCTCTGTAACAAAACAGAGGACCACAAACAGAACGATCCCCACGGCGGCCTGCACGTGAAATCCGGCCTTGAGAGCCGCCTTCTTTTCATTCTCCTTCAAACCGTCAAAGGTGAGTTTTTCCGTCCTCAGGGTGTAACCCTCTTTCAGAAGGGCATTGAAGCGCTCTCTATCTATGCCCTTGGCAAAGGCCATGACCTGATCGAGATGCACCTTTGTGGCGGGAATCTTGTAATCCTTGCACCACTTCTCATCTCTTTTCAGAAAAGCGGCATGAGAAAAAGAGGAGGCCCCTACGCTAGCCTCCATCATCCTCACCATCTGGACCTGCCATTGTTCCAGCTCTACCGTCATTTTTTTAAAAAGCTCCTGTGCGAAATGATCCTGCACGTACTTGGGACCGAGTGCGTACTCCACCCCCACATCCAACATGCCACTGGGCGTGGGCATAAAGAGAAGAATCAAAAGCAATCCCAGAGGAATAGAGAAGAGCTTCCAGTTGATGTATTTATCATAACCTGTTGCCTTTTTAATTTTGTTGTCGGAACTCATATCTTAACCTCGCATGTGATGTTATCCAATCAATGACATCCTGTGCCCGTGGAAACATTCATCAGGACACCTGAACACACCCTATCCTCCCCAAAAGCGCGTGACGCTCCACAGGATGACCATGCCTATAGTGGCGTAAAAGAAAAAGGCCCGTTCTCCATCCTTTGAAACCCTTATTAGACCTTTCTTTTCTCCGGCTTCCATCTGTTTGTGTATCATATATTGTCCTTTGCCTTCATTTTCCCCAGCATGTCTGCCTATTCGGATTCCCGTATTATTTCCTTGGGGGATCCCATGAAAAGCCTGCTCTGGGCCACGCGGATCTTTTCCTGAAGTCTCTGCCTTCGCCCATAGGCCTCCTGGGCCTTGGCAATTAGCTCATCTACGTCGGCAGGCTTCATCACATAATCGGTTGCCCCGGACCTGAGGCCTTCCACCGCGGATTCAACTGTTGCATGACCCGTGAGCATAATTACTTCAACAAGAGGGAAACGCTTCTTTATCTCCCTGAGGGTGGTCATGCCGTCCATGCCCGGCATTTTTACATCCAGTATCACCACGTGCACATTATGGGAGGCCAGGATCTCCAGGGCCTCCTGTCCACTCGGAGCGGTCAGGACCTCAAGGCCCTTTTTTACAAGAAGTTTCTTGGTGGTACTAAGAAACCTCTCTTCATCATCAACGAGCATCAAGTTCATTGTCTCCATCTGTTGTCTTTCCCTCCTTGACAGTCAGGCTGGTTGCATCACAAGTCTTCTTCATCGAGATGCAGCGCTTAAAGTTATTGTAAACTTGGTACCTTTGCCCTGCTCGCTTTCCACCTCCATAGCACCTCCCATGTTCTGGACTATTCCGAAACATACCGAAAGTCCCAGCCCTGTACCCTTCCCTACAGGTTTGGTAGTGAAGAAGGGGGAAAAGATTTTCTTAAGATTGTCAGGACTTATCCCGGAGCCGTTGTCTTGAACCCAGATTTCCAGCTTTCCATCGCCTGCGGGCCTGGCCCCGATTTCCAACTCACCTCCAGCCGATCCATGTCTTGTTAGAATGGCGTCAAAGGCGTTGTTGAAGAGATTGAGCAATACCTGCTGGAGCTGTCCCGGGTCCCCATGTATAGTGGGAACATTATCATCGAGTCGCTCCCGCAGGGTGATACCGTGGACACTCGCCTTCTTGGCCACCATACGCATGATCTCAGGGATAAACTTCTTGAGGTCTATATCCTGGGACACGGGCTCCCCTTTTCTCCCAAATTTGAGGATGGCCTGCGTGATCTGGGCGCAGCGGTCAACTTGAAGCTTGATCTGGGAAAGAGAGTCCTCAAGTTCCCTAGTGTCGTCTGTAGCGGCCAGCACCCCCTTGCCTTTCATCTCATCCATTATGGTTTCGATAAGAGTCTGTTCAGAGCGGATTATCTGGAGGGGGTTGTTGATTTCATGAGCAAAGCCTGCGGCCATTTCTCCTAGTTCAGCGAGCCGTGTTGCCCGCACAAGCTGACTGCCAAGCCGCTCCTGTTCGGCATCCGAGGCAGTCATTCGTCTGACAATGCGGTTGCTGAGATAGCTTGAGATGCCTATAATGCCCGATATGCCCAAAATCAGGACAAAGACAATCGCATACGAGGCGCTGCGCAGGGCGGAGAAGGCATCATGTTTTTCAAGTCGGACAACCAGCAGCCAGTTTTTTTCGGAAAGCCACGTGGTGGCATACAGGAATTCATCGCCCCTTGAATCCTTGCGGATAAACGTTCGTATCCCCTCATGCCTTGTCAAATAATCCTTGCTGTCCTTATCTTTTTCCATCAGATCTCCACCTGATCTGCGGGGCGTCTGGAACAAACCGTTTTCGCCAATGAGGTAGGCCTCTCCGGTCTTCCCGATGCGCACCTTCTGCACGAGGGCATTAAATACTTGAGTGTCAATGGTGGCGCGGATCACC
>JBGSUA010000064.1:0-14297 GCA_041753575.1 Desulfatiglandaceae bacterium | reverse complement strand
ACTTTGAGTCTCATTGACAGGCCTGATGAAAAAATAGAGCTGGGATTTCTTATGAAAGGCTTTCAGTTCTTTCTCGACTCTCTTCTTTTCTTCTTCGTCTGGGGGATTGCGACCTTCATTGCTGGGATTGTGGTCTCATTTTTCCCCTGTCTCGGGCGACTGGCTGCCATTTTTATCGCTTATGTGGCTCAGGCGCTTCTGATATTCGGTATGTTTTTTATCGTTGACAGAGGCATGGGTTTCTGGCAGGCATCCGCTGAAAGCTATCAAACTGTAAGGAGCAATTTCTGGCATTTTTTGAGCTTTACCGCGATAGCAAGCCTTATCGGCAGTATAGGGCTTATACTTTGCGGAATAGGCATCGTTATTACCCTGCCTATTCAGGCCTGTATTCTAACTGTTGCTTATCGGGATATATTTTCAGATGGAAGGGTTATCGAGGAAAAATCTTCTTCATAGCGCCTTTAGTGGCAGGTCTTATGCGTCTCGTTTGAGGCCGGCTATCATTGCCGCATCGGCCCTCTTCCTGCCTCAGCTTGTTGCGATCGAGACGATTCCTTTGATGCCCTGCACTTTTCTTGAATGGACGGGATATCCCTGCCCACTATGCGGCACGACGCGATCATTCTGGGCCATGGCCAATGCCGACTGGCGTTGGGCGTTTTATAACTCCCCTTTTGGAGCGCTTTTGTACATTTCGGTTTTAGTTTTTGCCCTGTTGAATATCGCGGTTTTTTCAACGGAGGTTTTGAAGGGAAGGAAAATGTCGTTATCTCTATGGCCTCATTCTTCAACGAAATTTCTTCTTGCCTTGGGTGCGGCTCTGGCGGCAAACTGGGTGTATAGGTTGGCGCTCGGGCTGAAATAGATCTTGAATGATCCGCCTCGGAAAGCAGGGTTTCAAACGCCTGCCGGCTAATGTCTTCAGGAGTAATTTTTATGCCTACCGGTGCGTGTGGAGTGAATTGCGATACCTGCCGATTGCAGCTTTTGGGTATGTGTTCGAGCTGCGGATCTGGGAAGTCGGATGAGGGCCGTGACAAGGCGACAGCTCAAATGAAGCTATTCGGAGCCGCCTGCCCGGTTCTTGCTTGTGCCATAGAAAAGCGCGTTGCCTATTGCATGAGGGATTGCGAAGGTTTTCCGTGCGATAAGTTCAGGTCAGGACCGTATCCTTTCAGTGAAGCGTTTTTGAGCATGCAGGAGAGAAGAAGAAAAGAGGGAGCCCAGCATAGAAGTCCTTCCGGAGATCAGATCAAAGTTTCTCCCCGATACTGGGATGATCTGGCTGTGAAAAATCCGGCTGTTCTTTGCTCCGATGCCGAAGTTACCCTTCACCCTCAGTCAGGGATACTGATGCCTTTCTTAAATGAATGGCTTCTCGTTAACGTAAATGCAAAGTCAATTTATCGCGAGTGCAGGGGGGCATGGCAGCGTATAGAGGATCCCCTTATGACGCTTATTTGTCTTGTATATCTTCTGGGGGCAAACCCGAGAGGACTGATCAACCGGCCTGTAAGCGCGACGCAGTTGAAATGCGCTCATTTCTTCAGGGGGCCCCACGAACTCAACCTTGGGCCCCTTGAGCGACGCTTCGGCGAAGATCTGGATGGTTTCAAGAAGGCTGCCGAGGCTCTTGGAGGAACCTCCTTGCCTATGGCCGATGCCGCTTACATGCTCAAGGTCTTTCCAAAGGTTCCTGTCTATGTCCTTCTCTGGGAACAGGACGAAGAGTTCGAAGCGAGGGTGTCCATATTGTTTGACCAATCAGTTGAGGCACATCTTGCAGCAGACGCGATATGGGGTCTTGTGAGTCTGATCACCCGCAGGCTCCTAACCTCCGTCTCAATAGGTTGTGAAACCAGTCATTAGGTGGATAAAATCATTCGCCTGCGTGTGCTGAGGGCCTTAAGTTTTTTTTCAACGGAGATACTTCTTCCCGACAGGTCCAACCCGGACAGATACATCGCGGTTGAAAGAGTTCCAGGAGTAGGGGTAAATACCTGCACGTCCTTTGTCGAGAGAGAAAGTGAAATCAGCTTGCGTTTCATCTCCTGCACATCCCGTTCGCTTTCCCCGGGATGTCCGACCATCAGATAGGGAGCGAGTTCAACCTTCCTTTTCATTCCTTTTCGGATTGACCTGAAAAGCCTCACAAAGCCTTCTAGGGTCTTGAAGGGAGGCTTCCCCATGAGTCGTAAAATATGATCTTCCGTGTGTTCGGGGGCAATCCTCAAAAAGCCGCCGCAGTGGTAAACCATGATCTCCTCAAGAAGCTCCGGATCTTGAAGGAGAAGATCGTATCTTATGCCTGATCCTAGAAATATCTTTTTTACTCCCTTGATCTTCCGGCATTCCCGAAGAAGGCCAAGGTAGCTCCCTTGAAGATTGAATTGCGGGCATCTCGAAGGAGATAGACATGATGATCTGAGGCAGGTTCCACCGGTGCATCCGGCGCCGTACATATCCGCAGAAGGCCCACCTATGTCTGATATGTAGCCTTTCCACTCTGGGTGGTAAATGAGCGATTCGACCTCTGAAGCCACCGACTCAAGGGAGCGGGAGATAATACGCCGGCCTTCCTGGAGGTTAAGGGCACAGAAGGAGCAACCACCTGCGCAACCCCTGTGGGAGGTAACGGAGAATAGATTCATCCTGAGCGCGGGAGATATATTCCCCGGGATGATATGAGTCCTCGCATAAGGAAGCCCGTAGATGTAATCAAGATCTTCTGTTGAGTAGTGCTCAGGGGGTGTGGAGACAACGATTCTGTCGCCGTAGCTCTGAATAAGCGTCCTGCCGAGATCTCTGGCTCTTAACATGGTACTATGCGCCTCAAGCAGTCTTGCAGGATTTGATTTAATTTCTTCATAGGAGGAAAGCGCGATTGCATCGCCTAATAGTTCTGTCGCTTTGCATACCCTTGCGGTTCCTTGTACGGTTAATTCCCGGATCGGGGCACCCGCTTTCAGAAGCCTTGCGACAGCGGCAAGCTGTTTCTCACCCGGCCCGCTTACCAGGAGATCAGCTCTTGAGTCAAGCAAGATGGATCTTCTTATAGCGTCCTGCTGGAAGTCATAGTGGGCGAAAAGCCTCAGGCTGGATTCAATCCCGCCTATGATGATAGGTACATCCCCCCATGCCTCCCTTATACGCTGGGCAAAGACGATTACAGCGCGATCGGGCCTTATTTTATATGAGATTGAGGGAGGATAGCCGGGGAAAAAGGTATCTCCATTGAGTTGATAGAGATCTTCCCTTCTTCTCTTCCTAGAGGAAGTGTAATTGAGGACAACGGAGTCAACAGGACCTGATATGACGGCGAAAAACAACTTGGGCCTTCCCAGAACCTTAAAAGACTCTGATCGCTGCCAAAAGGGAGTCTCTAGGATGCCTACGGAGAAACCGGCGTCCTCAAGCGCCCTCTTTAGGATTCCCTCTGGAAATGACGGATGGTCGGCGAAAGGGTAGGGGAGTGCAAAGATCGCATCGTAGTCCTCTCCTCTGAGCGATGCGGCGTTAGAGTATGATCCGGTTTGGGGTTGAGCTGTCATCATAATATTCTATGACCTGTGACGCGCAAAGGAAAGCATTAGCTTTCGGCACGCATCCACGGTGCCTGCCGACTTTCTTTATGAATTTCCGAGAAAGGGATGCAGATGCTATCGGGTCTTCAGAGTGGTGTGTTGACTTTATGACTCATTTGGACTAGATCATGACTGGACTTCAATTGTAGTCGGCGCAAGAGACGACAGGATACGAAGGCGGTTTTCCCATGGCTGGGAGAAATCAGCGCGCTATGAAGTTACGATGAATTATTAACCGCAGTTTATCTCCTTAGGGCTTCTATGAGTAATAGCTAGAGAGAGAACGTGGCGCATTATGATTCCCACTAAAGGCGATATTGCAAGGGCTCAGCGCACTCGCATGGTGCGCTTTGGTATGGCCGTCGCCACCTACGCATTGGTAGGTATCGCCACGATCCTGACATGCAGGCTCGGACTTGGCAGACTGAGCGCAAATCAATGGTGGTTCTTTGCAGCATTTGCCTTTGTAGGGAATGCTGCATTCTTCATACTCTTCATTACGGATTTTAACCTTCGCTTTTCAGACCCTTCTCTTACCTGGGCGCAGATATTCTATTCAGCTTGTTGGGGTATGGTAGCGCTTTATGCCCTTCCCGCGGCAAGACCCATAGTGCTCATGTTTTATCTCCCTGCCTTCAGTTTTGGGATGCTGAGCTTGAATAAAGGCCAGTACATGACCCTGACTGCCTCGGTGATGGCCCTATACGGTAGCGTACTGGTTTTGGAATATCTTGAGAAAAGGGCGGGATTTGATCCTAATTATGAGATTTTTCTGTTCTTCATATTCGGTATATTGCTTATGTGGGTTGCGTTTTTTGGCGGTTTTGTCTCCGGACTCAGAAGTCGCCTTGCATCTCAGAATCATGAAATCAAGGAATCGCATGAAAAGATAAGGGCTGACGTGGAGGAGAGAAAGAGGGCCGAAGCTGAGAAGGAAAGGGTTATCGAAGAACTGAGATGCGCCCTGGGCCAGGTGAAGACCCTAAGGGGCCTTCTTCCTATATGCGCCTCGTGCAAAAAGATTCGTGATGACAAGGGATACTGGAATCAGATTGAATCATATATCAGCAGTAACTCCGACGCTCAGTTCAGTCACGGAATATGTCCTGAGTGTGCCAGGAAATTATACGGCGATCTATACGATGGTGGCGATAGTCCGCAAAGAGGGATTGAGGATATATGATATGTCCAGCCTTTTTGCCTTGAGACAGGTCCTTATGAACGTAGGCCTTCTTCCTGGTTCCATGACGAGTCCCCGGTCTTCTTCATGCTGATAAGATCTGCGTGGATTTGTAATTTATATAAAAATAGAGAGTCATGATGGAGTGGGCCGGTATCCAGTCTATTACTTCTGGATTACGGATCGGGTGCGGAATGAGAGACGGCATTTTCATGTTGAGCTTTGCCGCACCAGGGCATGGGGGTTAGTCTGTTTGTAGCGGCCTTGCGATCCTGTCGGCGGGATACAGGGCTGAGTCCAGCCCGCCTTGACACCTTTAATCTCAATGTAATAATCTCTCCTAATTTCAGGCAGGAAAGGACTGAGGTGACATTATGAAGGAAAACCTCTTTGATATTGATGGAAAGGTGGCTATGGTGACAGGCAGCACCAGAGGCCTGGGGGAGGTTGCCGCCAAGGCGCTTGCAAAGGCCGGCGCGGATGTGGCCGTATGCGGCAGAGACCGGGATCGCCTTGAAAAGGTTTCTGGGGAGATAAGGGCTTTGGGAAGAAGATCCAAAGGTTTCTCTATTGACGTAACCTCAAAAGACTCCGTGGCGAAGGCGACAAAGGAAATTTTTGATTATTTCGGAAAGGTGGACATCCTCCTCAACAATGCCGGAGTAAACTACCGAGTGCCGGTCCTTGAATACCCGGAAGAGCAGTGGGATCAAGTGATAAATACAAATCTCAAAGGCTATGTCCTTGTCTCCCAGGCCGTGGTTCCCCAGATGCTCGAGCGGGGATACGGCAAGGTCATCAACATGGCGTCCATACTGGGGACGGTAGGCCTGCCCAATCAGCTAGCCTACGCGGCTTCAAAAGGCGGGGTGAATCAGATCACTAAGGTCATGGCGCTTGAATGGGCCAAAAAGGGCGTAACTGTCAATGCAATAGGCCCGACATACTTTGCCACCGATCTTAACGTCCAGATAAGAAACGACCCTGAAAGATTCCGGTTCATCAATGAAAGGACTCCGATGGGAAGATGGGGGGAACTCCCGGAGCTCGAGGGAGTGGTGATTTTCCTGGCGGCTCCGGCTTCGGACTTCATAACCGGCCAAACTATTTACATAGACGGCGGCTGGACAGCATGGTAAAGGGGGTAATCAAATGGATTCCTTTTACGCATTAAGACCTTGGCTAAAGAACTATCCCTCCCGTGTCCGGGCTGACCTTCCGATCCCGAAATCTACATCGCTTGATGATTTCAGGGCCGCCGCATGCCGCAACCCTGAAGGAGCCGCTATCTATTATTTCGATTTCCCTGTGAGTTATGGAGAGATAGACAGACTTTCATCAAGCCTTGCTTCGGCATTCAAGGATCTTGGCCTAAAGAAGGGAGACAGGATCATACTCGATCTGCAGAATATTCCCCAGTTCCCTGTTGCTGTTTATGCGGCATGGAAGGCCGGTGCTACTGTAGTTCCCATAAATCCTATGTATAAGGAAAGGGAAATTTCCTACTTTATTTCAGACTCAGAGGCGGTAATTTTTATTGCCATGGAGGAGACGGCTGCGGACCTTGACCGGAGCCTGTTTGAGAAGACTTCAGTAAAAAATGTTATTACGACATCCGCACTGGACTTTGTCCCTTCTGGGGCCGCGATACCTTTCCCCATCTCTGGGATCAAAAGGACCGTTATCCCAGGCACCATTGACATGATGGAGATGATCCGTAAGTACGACGGAAGACCTGTTCCTGAAGCAGGGCTGTCGTCGGGGGATGTCGCCTATCTGACCTACACTTCAGGAACAACAGGCCCGCCCAAAGGTGCCATGAACACCCATGGAAACATAGCCTTTAATGCCCGTGTCTATGAGGCAATGCAGAGCCTGGGAAAAGAGGATGTAATCCTTGGGGTGGCTCCTCTATTTCATGTAACGGGAGAGGTGGCCCACCTCGCGACAGCCGCCCTTACTGCAATACCGGTCGTTCTTTACTATCGTTTTGATCCTTCCGAGACCTTAAGACTCATTGAGCGCTGGCGGGTCACTACAACTGTTGCCGCAATAACGGTCTACATCGCCCTCATGAATCATCCCGATATAGAAAAGAGAGACTTGAAAAGCCTTGTGAAGGCCTATAGCGGGGGGGCGCCTGTCTCTGAGGCCCTGGTAAGGAGATTTGAGGAGAAAACAGGTTGTTATATCTACAATGTCTATGGAATGACTGAGACCAACTCTCCTTCCCACATAGTCCCGTGGGGTATGAGGGCGCCTGTGGATGCTGAGAGCGGGGCCCTCTCTGTGGGGGTTCCTGTTCCTAACTGCGTTGCCAAGATTATGGATCTTGAAGACGACAAGAAAGAACTTCCTCCCGGAGAGGTAGGTGAGATAGTAGAGAAAGGCCCCATAGTAGTTCCCGGCTACTGGAACAAGCCGGATGAGACAAGACATGCAATAAGGGATGGTTGGCTCCATACAGGCGATGTAGGGAAGATGGACGGGGAGGGCTGGTTTTATCTTGTTGACAGAAAGAAGGATATGATAGTTGCATCAGGCTTCAAGGTGTGGCCGAGGGATGTGGAGGACGTCATCTATCAGCATCCGGCGGTGAGAGAGGCAGCAGTGGTCGGAGAACCGGATCCGTACAGGGGCGAGACCGTTAAGGCATACGTGGCCCTCAAAAAGGAGATGGAAGGCAAAGTAACGGCTGATGAAATAATCGCCTTTTGTAAATCGCGCATGGCCGCTTACAAATATCCCAGGGCGGTGGAATTTGTTCCCGAGATACCCAAGACCCTCACGGGCAAGTTTCTGCGCAGATCCCTAAGAGGTAAAGGCAGATAAGCTGCAGGCCTTGGGTACGGATCGATATCAATCAACAAAGAAATAGTAAGAAAGGATTTCTCATGAAACTTAAAAACGGTGCCGAATATATGGAAAGCCTGAGGCGCATAAAACCCAGGATCTATTACAAGGGGGAATTGATAGGCGATGTCACAAGACATCCCGCAACCGCGCCTCATGTCCGTGCCGCGGCCATGACCTATGCCCTGGCAAGCGATAAGGAATACAAGGACCTCGCCCTAGCTAAATCGCACTTGACCGGCCGCACTATAGGCAGGTTCACCCATGTGCATCAGGGTGTTGAGGATCTTATAAAGAAAGTTAAGCTCCTTCGGGTGCTGGGGCAAAAGACAGGGAGCTGCTTTCAGCGCTGCGTGGGGCTTGACGGCATTAATGCTACATATTCAGTCGCATACGAGATAGATCAGAAACACGGCACGGACTATCTTGAGAGGTTCAAGAAATGGCTCATCTACATCCAGGACGAAAACCTCATGGTGGTGGGAGCTATGACCGACCCTAAAGGAGACCGTTCCAAGGGGCCTGCCGACCAGCCTGACCCTGATCAGTATGTCCATGTCGTTGAAAGAAGGGATGACGGAGTTGTCATAAGGGGTGCAAAGCTCCATATGACAGGGGCGGTCAATTCCCACGAGATCCTTGTTATGCCAACTACCGCAATGGATGAGAGATCAAAGGACTATGCCATCGTCTGCGCCATACCCATTGATGCCCCGGGCGTGACATTGATATTCGGAAGGCAGGCTAGCGACGACAGAAGGGATAAAGGAGAGCGCATTGACTCAGGGAAACCAACCTTTGCGGCCGTAGGAGGAGAGGCCGTCATAGTCTTTGAGGATGTTTTCGTCCCAAAGGAAAGGATATTCATGGACGGCGAGACGGACTTTACCGGCTCTCTTGTCTATCGTTTCGCAGCCCATCACAGGGCCAACTATGGGGCATGTAAGACAGGGCTCATGGACGTGCTGACCGGCGCCGTCACATATCTCACCCAGATACAGGGAACTGATAAGGGCTCACATGTGAAGGATAAGATAACCGAGATGATACATCTGTGTGAAACTCTGTACTGCTCATCCATAGCGTGTTCCGCAGAGGGATGGAAGACTCCGTCCGGCGCGTATATGGTCAATACGATGCTGGCTAACGTGTGCAAGCAGAATGTGACGCGATTTCACTTTGAAGTGGCAAGGCTTGCCCTTGATCTTGCCGGGGGGTTCATTGCCACCCTGCCGAGCCAGTATGACCTCGAGAGCAAAGATATAGGAAGGCTTGTGAGAAAGTATTTCTCAGGCGTTGAGGGAATTCCGCCAGAGCACCGCATGAAGATAGCCCGTCTCATTGAGGCCATGACAGGAGGAACAGCCCTTGTTGAGTCCATGCACGGGGCCGGATCACCACAGGCCCAGAGGATAATGATCCTTAGGGAAGGGGATCTCGAAAAGAAGGTCAAGCTTGCAAAATCAATCATAGGAATACCGACAAGGAAGAAGGCCGCAAAACCTGCCGCCGCTTCAAAGGGAAGGGAGAAAACTCATGGGTGAACAAACGGCTTTGAATCAGAAGAGACTGGAGCTTCTGAAGAAATTCAGGTCTGCCGTACCGGATTTTATGGCAGCAGAATTCGAGGTTCTTCAAAAGGTTTACAGCGAAGGGGCTTTGAGCGTTAAGGTGAAGCGGCTTATGTCTCTTGCAATCGCGCTCAGGGCCGGATGCATCAACTGCATTCTTTCACAGACCCGGTATGCCATGGATGCAGGGGCCACCAGGGAGGAGATCCTTGAGACTATCCAGGTTGTCGTTGCCATGAGCGGTACTACCGGCATCGCCGAATCGCTCAGGGTGATAGAGTTTTTAGACGAACAGGGAAAACTCTAATTATGGACCAGACTGCCCCTACCAAGATCTACCTGAGCGGCTCAGATGGCAACACCTTTGTCTGCAGCAAGTGCGGATTAAGAAAGGAACTCGACGCCGATAGAATAAGACTTGCCAGGAAGGGGGCAAGGATCAGATGCAAGTGCGGGGAGATATATCAGCTAGAATTGCGCAGGTGCTACCGCAAGGAGGCCAGACTTCCGGCGCGATACAAGGTGGTGGGAAAACCCGTGGCAGGAGATGCCGTCATTGAAGACCTTTCCATGAGCGGAGTTTCCATCAGGCTTGTCTCTGAGCCTAAATTCACGGCCGGGGACATCCTTAAGCTGGCATTTTGCCTGGATGATCCAAAGAAGACAGAGATCAAACTGGAAGTGGAGGTAAAGCATATAGCCGGAAACAAGGTGGGGGCTGAGATCAGCGAAATGTATTACCATCATAAGGACCTTGGGTTCTATCTGATGCCTTGATCTTCGTCCCTAGAAAGGTAATCTCCTTAGAGCATGGGGAAAACGCATTTTAGAAATAGAACAAAGAGTACCATCCATGCGATGGTTGAATAGATTGCTATATGTAATGAACCGCCGTTTCTGATGATCAAGAAGGGTGAGAAAATGATCTGACCAAGGGTGCCGAAGATTCCGTAGCTTTTTGAAGATGAAATCAATGCGCTCTTTAAGTCAGGTGAGTCCCCGGATTGAACCCTTTTAAGCAGATTTTCAGCCGCCAATCCGTTAAGTCCAAAATTGATAAATACAAACCACAGTAAACTTAGGTTAATAAGCTCTTCTTCTGAAAAACTGTCAAAGGCATAGACATAAATATAGATTGCTATGCCAACGCCAGACAACAGCGAAAGGAAATATGATGGCTTACGCATACAACCCCCTTAGGGATGCGGGGAAATTTCACCAATAATCACAATAGATGAAAAAGCCTCCGGAAAAAATGGCAATAGATGACGGAGGAAGGCCCTTATATTCAGAAGAGACATAATGGATGTCTGGCAAATCGAGATCAGAACAAAAAAGAGGTTAGCCTTTAAGACGTAACCTCTTTATATGTACTGGTGGAGCTGATCGGGATCGAACCGACGACCTCTTGAATGCCATTCAAGCGCTCTCCCAACTGAGCTACAGCCCCGAAGATGATTTTTCATGCTATCAAATGGTGAGAACCTATGTCAATACTATATTGACAAAAAAACCTTCCCTTCTCTATAGTGACAAAGTAATCCTTCAGGCCGGAGTGGTGGAACTGGTAGACGCGCCGGACTCAAAATCCGGTGGTGCCTGGCACCGTGTCGGTTCGATTCCGACCTCCGGCACCATAAGCATTCCTAAGCATTTCCTTATGTGTCCTTTTAAGCCTCATAACTCCTTGAAATAAAGCTAATTATAGGTCTTTTCAGGTCTCGCCAAGGGACATCAGGTCTATTGACATCGAAATCTTTTTACGGTATTTGACACGGTATCAACTTCAAAAAAGAGGATTAAGGAGAGATTTGATACCGTATGCCTCTCTCGAAAACATTGCTGCGCAAGGCTGAACCTCGCCAAAAGGCATATAAATTATATGATTTTGATGGGTTGTATATCATCGTAAATAATAACGGCCGGAAGTATTTTCGCTACGATTATAAGTTCAATGAAGCAAGAAAAACTTTGGCGATAGGAGTTTTTCCGGATGTAAGCCTCGAAGAGGCCCGTGACCGGGTAAGGGAGGCAAAGAAATTACTCGCTCAACACGTTGACCCTTCCCAGCACAAGAGGCAAATCAAAGAAGCTGAAGCTGAGGCCTCTGTGACCTTCGGACAGGTTGCACGCGAATGGATCGAAAAAAACAGCGCCTCATGGCGGAAAGGATATTACGACGCAGTCATGTCGCGCGTGAACACAAACATAATGCCTTACCTGGATAAAAGACCTATAAGAGAGATAACAAGCAGGGAGTTGCTCGCGATCATACGGTTGATCGAGGATCGCGGGGCATACGAGACGGCTCACAGGGTGAAATCCATCTGCGGAATGGTCTTCCGCTTCGGCTTTGCAAGCGGCAAGTGCGACAAGGACCCCACTTTCGAGCTGAGGGCGGCTCTTGTTCCAGTCAAGACAAAGCACAGGGCCGCCCTCACAAAGCCAAGCGATGTCAGCAGGCTCTTGCTTGCAATCGAGGCCTATTCGGGCAGTTTTGTGGTCAAATCAGCCCTGCGGTTGGCTCCTCTTGTCTTTGTCCGGCCAGGAGAGTTACGACATGCCGAATGGTCCGAGATCGACTTCGAAACAAAGGAGTGGAGGATCCCGGCAGAAAAAATGAAGATGGCTCGCGATCACATTGTACCTCTGGCTCCGCAGGCTGTCGCCATCCTTAAGGGACTTTACCCGTTGACCGGCAGAGGCAAGTACGTTTTTCCAAATCCTCGCACTGGAGAGCGCCCCATGAGTGAGAATGCGCTTCTTGCCGCATTGAGGTATATGGGATTCCAAAAACATGAAATGACTGCCCACGGCTTCCGGTCAACGGCATCCACCCTGCTCCACGAACAAGGCTGGCCATCTGAGATCATAGAGCTTCAGCTGGCTCACGTGGACAGCAACAGGGTGAGGGATGCCTATAACTATGCTCAACATCTTGTAAAACGCCGGGAGATAATGGTCGCCTGGGCCGATTATCTTGACAGGCTGAAAGGCGATCCTAACTGTGACAAACTCCATCCCATATAACTATGGCGTCCTTCCTAAACCGCAAGGTTAGGATAATATGAAGAGAATGGCCTTCCCACTGTGCAACCAAGAGGCTTCAGCGCTGGGTTGTTGACAGTCATCCTGCACCGAGCCCCATATCGACTACTCTGACACTCAGGGCCCCCATTCCGATAGCGGGTTTTATCCAGACCCGGAGTACCCTGCGGACCTCCCCATTTAAGACCAAAATCGACGTGCGGCCTGGGAGGAGGATTTCGTACTTTTCCATGGAAAATCAAGCCGTTCACCAAAGCTGATGAGCCACTTCACATCTGCCCGAGGGTGAACGAAACCACCGCGCGACACCTCTTCGAGTCCATGTGGCCTCACCCACAACATGTTGTGGCGAGTTTCCCCTTGACTCACAAGGACAGTTTCCCCTATACTCGGCCCCACTGAAAGCTAGTGCTTATAACCTCTTATCACATCGCAACATTTCAGGGAGAGCTACATGAAATACATTGCTTGGATATGCCTCGTTCTTTCTCTCGCAGCTTGCGCAAGTACCGTGTACGCAGGTCCAGCGGCAACTGTGCGGCTCACGGTGCTGACCGAAGAGTATCCCCCCGTTTCATTCATGAAAGATGGCAAGGTTTTCGGTTTTGTCACGGATATCGTTCGCGAGATAATGGCCCGCCAGAAATTATCCGACACGATACGGCTGACATCCTGGGACGAGGCGTATAGTGTTGCGCTCAAAGATCCCAACGTCGTCCTTTTCAGTACGGAAAGAACGGAAAAGCGCGAAAAACTGTTTCAATGGGTCGGGCCTGTCGGTAAGAACAGCGCCATCTTCTACGCAAAGAAGGGTTCCGGGATAAAGATCGGAAGCCTCGAGGATGCAAAGAAGCTCAAGGGTATCGCGACGACCAAAGACTGGTTTACGGAGCAATACTTGGAAAGCCAGGGTTTTAAAAACCTTGTCAGTTCGCGTGTGCCGACGACGAATGTCAAACAGCTTATGGATGGAAGCGTTCAGGTATCGATTTTTAGCGACATCACAGCTCCCGAGATCGTCAAGAACGCAGGCTACAGCATGGACAATATCGAACCCGTGTTCGTCGTCAGCAATACCTACTTTTATATTGCGATGTCCCGGGGAACACCGGCTGAAACGGTCAGTAAATGGCAGTCTACCCTGGACGACATGAAAAAGGACGGTACTTTCGAAAATATATACCGGAAATACCTCCCCGGGGCGGACATCAAGGACCTCCTGAAGGCCTCAAAATAAGGTATTCCGGCCGCTATCAGAGGTCTCCTTCTATTACTGGTACGCTTTTGTCTTCAAAAACGTTAGAAAAATTTACGTTTTGTAAGTCATAAAACCACCGCAAGTTGTTGAGTTAAACGATTTAATCCCTTATTTTGAAGGGTGTGGCCGCCTCAATCTGGGATGGTTGCTCAGCTTGGACGATAGGGCGTTTTTTGGTACACCTTGAAATGATTGGATTTCTAAAATGTCGCTCGGAGCATATTGAGAGCCAGGGCCATTTCCAGCCTTTGTCCTTAACCATTTAGAATGACAGGTTGTCTGTAGTTTTCACAATCCAGCGAACCCTTCATTTGCTCATTTCATACCGAATTTATGCAGGATTTAAAAACGATTGCTCACGGCCCCTTTCGGAACTTCAGTTTGGTAAATCGTAGTTTCCCGTAAAAAACAATACCAAACTCATCCCGTATAGAACTAACAAACCTCTGCCCTATCTGTTCGCCGTCGGGGTCAAAGTCGCTCAGAAGCAAGATGAGCAACTTTTCCTTCCAGCTGGCTTTATACCGTTCTGCGATACCATGGCGAGGCTCGCTTGAGCAGAACCCGCGTCCCAACATATAGTTTATGCTATATTCCATTGCTACGGGGCGCACAACATTACCTATGGTCAACTTCTCGCCGAATATTTCAATATGATCACCGTGAAAATACTAGTCCACGCAACGGCAGACCTCGCCTATCCAGACGAAATGGCGAGAGAAAAAAGTTGATATTTAGCAAGCGGCTAAGCTGCCTTGGCCAGTTCTGGCAGGTAGCCGTATTTCTTTAGAGCCGAAAGC